>JAZKIE010000361.1:0-5427 GCA_040385025.1 Pseudomonadota bacterium
CAACGCCACCCCTACATCGACATCGCGGTGGCGCGCTGGCCGATGATCACGGTGTTCATCGCTGCCCACAATGAAGAAAAAGTCATTGCCGGCTGCATTGAAGCGCTGCTCAATACCGATTACCCGGCGGACCGTCTCAAGATCATTCCGGTCAATGACCGCTCGAAGGATGCGACCGGGGCCATCATTGACAGCTATGTGGCGCGTTACCCGTCACGCATCTCGCCGTTCCACCGCGTCGACGGCAAGGCCGGCAAGTCGGCGGCGCTCAAGGACGCGCTGCATTTTGCCGAGGGCGACATTGCCATCATCTTTGATGCCGACTATGTGCCCGGCCGGGGCTTGCTCAAACAGCTTGTCGCGCCATTTTTTGACCCCGAAGTCGGCGCCGTGATGGGCCGCGTCGTGCCGGTGAACAGCGGTGCCAACCTGCTGACCCGGATGCTGGACCTGGAGCGCTCAGCCGGCTATCAGGTGGATCAGCAGGCGCGCATGAACCTGAACCTGATGCCGCAGTACGGTGGCACCGTGGGGGGCGTGCGCCTGTCCGCGGTCGAGGCGGTGGGGGGCTGGCATGACGACACGCTGGCCGAAGACACCGACATCACTTTCCGGCTGATGTTCAACGGCTGGAAAACCGTCTACACCAACCGCTCGGAATGTTATGAAGAAGTGCCGGAAGAATGGAGCGTGCGCATCAAGCAGGTGACGCGCTGGGCCAAGGGCCACAACCAGGTCATGGCGCGTTATTGGTGGCAGTTTGCCAGCAGCCCCTACTTGACCCTGGGTCAACGTGTGGATGGGTTGCTGCTGCTGTTTGTGTTTGTGATCCCGCTGGTCATGCTGGTGGGCTGGTGCCTGGCGCTGGGCCTGTATTTTCTGAACGCAGGCTCGCTGCTGTCGCAACTGATCCCGATTTTCGCCCTGATGATTTACGGCACCCTGGGCAACTTCGCGGCCTTTTTTGAGATTGTGGTGGCGGTGCTGATCGACGGCAACCGCAGGCGCTTGCGGCTGCTGCCTTTCAACATGCTGGGCTTTCTGGTGAGCCTGTTTGCAATTTCGGGCGCCGTCTGGAGCCTGGTTCTGGACCGGGTGCTCAAGCGCGACATGGTCTGGGACAAAACCATTCGTTACCGTGGAACCCAGGAGGCGGCCAAATGATGCCCTCAAGTTATCTGACCTACGCCGCGTTCGCGGTCGTTTGCCTGTTGCTGCTGACCTTGCCGTTTGTACCGGCGTTTCGCGAGTGGCTGCGCCCGACCGATTTGGCGGCGCTGCCGATCTCGCCCAACTACACCAGTGACATCGACCACTTTGCCCGGCGCCTGCATGCCGACGCCGCGGCCAGGCTGGGCCAGGGGGCGCCCACGGGGTATGAAGAGTTTGATTTTGTGCCCGATACATCTGAAGGCACGGACTGGCGCAGCGCGACCAAGCGCATGATTTCCCGGAGCAGCCTGAGCAGCCTGTCGCCGATCCAGAGTTCGCAGCCGCTGTATGTGCAGGGTGACCTGCACGCCGGCCCGGAGTCCGCTTTTTCGGCGCTGTACGCCACCGGCGATATTGCGCTGGACGCGGAAAGCGAAATTCACGACTGGGCGCACGCCGGTGGTGTGTTGCGTCTGGGGCGAAAGGGCATCGCCCTTCGGCGAATTTCGGCCGGCAACGCCATCGAGCTGGGCAACGAAACCTGGTTTGAGCGCCTGCATGCGCCATCGCTGCGCTTCGGCTCCCGCGACACGCCCCTGCCCACGCCGTATCCCGCTGCGCCGGTAGAGGCGAGTTATGCGCAATTGCCGGATGCGGTGCAGCAGACGCCGCTGCTGTTTTTGATCCGTGGCAACTGTGCGCTGCCACCGGACAGCATTTACCGCGGCTCGCTGGTGGTGACGGGTTTCCTGACCATCGGCATGGGCACCACGGTTGTAGGGGACATCAAGGCGCGCGAAGGCGTGAGCATGGGTTACGGCGCCGAGGTGCACGGTGCGGTCACCTGCGAAAAGCGCGTTTATGTGTTCAAGCAGGCCCGTGCCTGGGGGCCGCTGGTGTCGGAGAGTGATGTCCTGATCGGCGCCGGCGCGGTGATCGGCTTGCCCGATGCGCAGACGACAGTCAGTGCCAACAACATCATTGTGGAGGATGGGGTCACGATACACGGGACCGTCTGGGCACATGAAGTGGGCATGGTGAAAGCAGCATGAAAATCAAACACTTGTTGACGAACTGCGCACTGGCTGCGTGGCTGGGCCATGCTGCGGCCGCCGGTGCCGCACCTGGGCTGGATCTGACCGGTTATGCCGATACCGCTGGCGCCATTACCGTCTTGCACGGTGGCGACTCCGCCGACCCCTACTTTGCGATGCAGGCCTTGCTGCTGGCGCATGACAACGGCATGGCCATCGCAGTACCGGCCGAAAAGTTTGTCAACTGGCTGCTGCCGCGTCAGAAGCCGGACGGCACCTTTGACCGGTTTTGCCGCGATGCCGCAAAAAACTGGGCGTCTTGCAAAACTGCCGATGCGGACGACTCGCTGCTGGCGATGTGGATGCGTTTGCTCGACACCATGCCGGACAAGCTGAGCAAAAATCCAGCCTGGCAAAAAAGCCGTTCCATCAGCCAGGCTTCCCTGGCCCATTTGTTTCAGCCATCGCGCGGCATCTACATGGTGTCGCCGGTGGTGCTGCATGGCTTGTTCATGGACAACCTGGAGGTCTGGTCACTCAAGGTTCACGGCAGGCAGCCGGCGCAACGGGTCGAGGCCGAGAAGCTGGCGAGTGCCATTCACGAGACCTTCTGGAACCCGGTGGACAAGCGGTATCTGGTGTCTACCCAGCTTGAGCAGCGCTCACAGAAACCGGCTTTTTATCCGGACCATGTGGCGCAGATTTTTCCGTTGCTGGTCGATTTCCCGCTGCTGCCTGCCAACGCGCGGCAGCACTACCGAGCGTGGATGCAGACGCATCGCTCGGAATGGCTGGCGCAGGGCAAGGCCGACTATCCCTGGGGGGTGCTGGCTGTGCTGGCGTTGCGGCAGAACGACAAGGCCAGCGCCAGCTGCTGGCTGCGCGAAGCGGCGCCCATGCGGCACTCTGCGCGCTGGGCGGTGACCGACGAGACCTCCTACCAGTTGCTGCTGGCCAAGGGCGTGAGCGCAGCGGGCGCCGGGACCAACTGCAAATAAGCCGGGTACGGCCCAGCTCGTCATTTCAAGTTCAATCGATTTTTTACAGGAAGCCTCATGCTCAGAATCACCCCCCTCGTTGCCCTGATGGGCTTGCTTTTCCCGATGGCCGCCGCCTTGGCTCAAACTCAAACTCAAATTCAAACGGCTGCACCCAGCCGGGTCGGCGTGGTGCCGGCGCAGCCGGCCCCGGCCGATGCACCGATGCAGCGAAATCTGGAGCTCAGTGCAACCGGACAAAACCTCTCAGGTGGATTTGGCAACTGGCGCGACGTCACGCTGCGCGGGACCTATGGCTTGCCGTCCCATGTGCTGCAAGGCGAGTTGTCGCAGAACCACCGGTTTGGCGTAGACGGCACGTTTGTCGGACTGAGCGACACCTACACCTTCAACGAAGACTGGTTCGGCTCGGTGGCTGTGGGCGCGGGTGATGGCGCTTTTTATCTGCCGAAATTCCGCGTTGACGCGACGCTGTACCGGAAGTTTCTTCCGGGGCGTAACCTGGTCGGGTCTGTGGGGGTAGGCTACTACGATGCGCCCACGGGTTATACCGACAGGAGCGTCTCGCTGGGTGCGGCCTATTATTTTGAGGCGCCCTGGATCGTGGAGGGTGGCGTGCGCATGAACACCAGCAACCCTGGCTCGGTCAAGAGCCAGCAGCAGTTCGTGGCGCTGACCTATGGCCGGCCCAAACAAAACCTGGTCACGGGCCGTTATGGCTGGGGCACTGAAGGTTATCTGGCGGTTGCCGCCGGGGCGCAGCTGGTCAACTTTGACAGCCGCGAGGCCAGTCTCACCTGGCGCCACTGGCTGAACCCGAGCACGGGTGTGCTGGTTGGCGTCAACCGTTATACCAACCCGTCGTACCGCCGCAGCGGCGCGACGGTCGGCATCTTTCACGATTTCTGATCGACCGGCATGAGTTCCAAAACCATTTCAGTATCCGACGAGGCGCGCGAACACGACCGCCTTTTTCACGCGTCTTTCTCGATGGTCAAGGAGGCGAGGGCGCGCAATGTGAAGGTGCGTCCGCACCGCGCGATCACGCCGCTCAAGGTCACGCCCTGGCTGCTGATACAGGCGATTGTTCTGCCGCTGCTGCTGTGTGGCCTGCTGTTCTGGGTCAAGCCGCTGTTATTGGACTTCTGGCGGGAGTGCATCCTGTTCTGGTCTGCCGGTCTGAATTTGCCCTTTGGCCTGTCCACCCGGCTCAACGAGGCGGGGCAATATGCGCTGGTGTTGTCCAATGTGTCCGAAGACGCGCTGATGCCGGGCACCACCACACTGATCGTGACCACCGTGGTCACCCTGCTGGGGTTTTTGTTGTCCATGCGCATGCGCGACACAGCCCTGCCGCTGAAGTATCCGCTGCGCATTGTGTGTGTGGTGCAACTCATCACGCTGGCGTATTTCTGGCTGACACCTTCTGCCTTTCCTTACAGCGTGGCGCGTCACAGCGAGGAATTGATGACCATTGGCTACGTGGTGATGCTGGCCACGCCGGTGATGCTGGCGGTGGGGTATTACATCCTGAACCAGGGGCTGCTGGTCAAGCTGTTTCACACAGCGCTGATTTTGCTGTTCCTGACCATCATGGTGCCGCACCAGGTGCTGGCGCAAGCCTTCATCATGCAACACCTGTCGGTGCTGTTCATGCCGGTGCTGTACATCTGCTTCGGCGCGGTCTTTGATGCCCTGGTGTTTGTGGCGCTGTATTCGTGGGCTGTCAGCAAGGCGCCCATGAATGCGACAGTGTGAGCCACTTCCAGGCGTCAATACCGGACGGTGCAGACTTCCAGTGCGTTGAGCCCGTGGTCGGTGATCACATAGCCGCCGCTGCCATCGTCGTCCAGAAAACCGTGCTTGTGCAGTGACGCCACGGTTTTCAGGCCATGTGCCCGCGTTTTATGGGGCTGCGGCTGCTTGCGGTCTGACGGCGGCACACCGATGATGCGAAAACCATAACGCGCGTCTTCCAGGCACTCGTACTGTTTGTAGGTCAGGATTTTGAGCGGCAGCGCGCCGGTGGTGGTGCCGCTCCATTCAAACTCGGGTGGCGCATAACTGACCTCGTAAGCGTTGTCTGGCGGTGGGGCAGTCACTGTCTGCGAAACCTCGGCTTTGCTGCGGAACATGCGCACCCCCGCAAAGCCGAGCAATCCCAGCAAAGCCAAAAAAACCAGCACCAACACCACCGATTCCACAATGCGCCTTTAAGTTGATGGGTGGATTATCGGCAAAAA
>JAZKIE010000362.1:0-5264 GCA_040385025.1 Pseudomonadota bacterium
ACAGGTTGTCGGTCAGCGGAATCGAGGCACTGAGCAGTTCGGGAATTGTCACGCCGTGCACGTCGTCGCCCCAGAGGATGGAACGCAACTCTTCAAAAATATAGATCAGGCCGAAGGTCAGCAACACCTGGTCGAGGTGATCCCGGTGGTAGAAGTGGCGAAACAACAGCCACTCCAGCGCCAGCCCAAAAATCGCCGACAACACGGCACCGCCGAAAATTGCCAGCGTCAGGCTGCCGAACTGCGCGCTGAGCGACCAGGCGAGGTAGGCGCCCAGCATGTAGAAGCTGCCGTGCGCGAGGTTGACCACACCCATGATGCCGAAGATCAGTGTCAGCCCGGCGGCCAGCATGAACAGCAGCAGGCCGTACTGGACGCTGTTGAGCAGCTGGATGAGAAAGTTGGCTAAATCCATCGGTGCTTGACTGTGATTCCGGGTCGGGGGTGTATCTGCGAGGCTCAAAAAAATGGGAGGTCCGAGAACCTCCCATGGGCTTCATGAGAGCATGAATCAGGCCATCTTGCAGCCTGCGCCTGAGTCGGCGAGGGCTTTGGCGGCGACGCCGATGACCTTGTTTTCCTTGTTCTCGACGACGCGCAGGTAGATGTCCTGCACCGGGTTGTGCGCCTTGCTCATGGTCCACTTGCCGCGCGGGCTGTCGATCACGGCGGACTCCATCGCCTTGTAAAGCGCTGGTTTGCTGTTCAAGTCGCCCTTGACGGCGTTGGCACCTTGCACCAGCAGCAGGCCGGTGTCGTAACCCTGCACCGCGTAGACGTCGGGCTGCATCTTGAAGCGGCTGGCATAGGCAGTGCGGAAGGCCTTGTTGCGCGGCGTGTCGAGTGAGTCGCTGTAATGCATGGTGGTGATGATGCCGTCGGCCGCAGGACCGGCCGCGTCAAGCACGCCTTCGGTCAGGAAGCCGGAGCCATACAGCGGGATCTTGCCCTTGAGGCCGGCTGCGGCGTAGTCGCGGATGAACTTGGCGGCGCCGCCACCGGCGAAGAAACAGGCGACAGCGTCGGGCTTGAGTGCCGCAATTTCAGTCAGCAGCGCCTGGAACTCGACGTTGGGGAAGGGCAGGCCGAGCTCCTTGACGATGGTGCCGCCGGCTGCGGTGTAGCTTTCCTTGAAGCCTTCGAAGGCCTCATCGCCCGCCGCGTATTTCCAGGTGATCCAGACGGCTTTTTTGTGGCCCTTGGCAACCATGGCCTGGCCCAGCGCACGGGTTGGCTGCGAGTTGCTGAATGAGGTGCGAAACACATTGGGCGCGCACAGGCCGCGTGTGGCGGCATGCACGCCGGCGTTGGGGATCAGGCTCAGCACGCCGGAGTCGCGCGCGACTTTCTGGATGCCCATCTGCACGCCCGAGTGAACGGTGCCGACCAGCACATCGACCTTGTCGCGCTGCACCAGCTTGCTGGCGTTTTCGATGCCCTTGGACGGCTCGGATTCGTCATCCACCTTGAAGTATTCGATCTCACGCCCGCCCAGCTTGCCGCCTTGCTGGTCGATGGCCATGCGAAAGCCGTTTTCAATCGCCACGCCCAACTGCGCAAATGTGCCGGTATAGGGCAGCATGAAGCCCACACGCACCTTGTTGGACTGCGCACGCACGATTTGCGGGAGCAGCAGGCCGGTCGATGCCGCGCCGATGACGGCAGCACTCTGGCTCAAGATCAAACGGCGTGAAGAAAGACGTGAGGTCATGGGAAAACTCCTGGTTGAGGCGGAAGAGAAAGCGCTGAACTGTCTGGATGTTAACGGCGCAACATGTGAAAAACCCTAGTGAAAAACCCGAGATTGAAGATTAAATTGTTTATATGTAAAGCAATTTCTCTGCCAGCTCACAAGCGGTGGGCGCGGGGTCAGTTTGGCACCTGGCGCAGCTTGAAACGTTGAATCTTGCCGGTGGCCGTTTTGGGCAGTTCGGTCACAAATTCGATCCAGCGCGGGTACTTGTAGGGCGCGAGCTGTTGCTTGACATGGGCCTTGAGCGCGTCGGCCGTCGCCATCTGGCCGGTCTTGAGCACCACGCAGGCCTTGGGCTTGATCAAGCCGTCACTGTCCGCCATGCCGATCACCGCCACTTCCAGCACCGCCGGATGTGTCATCAGGCAGGCTTCGACCTCGAAAGGCGAGACATAAATGCCGCCGACCTTGAGCATGTCGTCGCTGCGGCCGCTGTAGGTGTAGTAACCGTCGGCATCGACCGTGTACTTGTCGCCGCTGCGGGTCCAGTCACCGGCAAAGGTGGCCTTGGTCTTGGTGCGGCTGTTCCAGTACATCAGCGCCGAACTCGGGCCGCTGATCTGCAGCTCGCCGATCTCGCCGATGCCGCAGTCGCGGCCGTCGTCGCCTACGATGCGCAGCGCATAACCGGGCACGGCCTTGCCGGTGCTGCCGTAACGCACTTCGCCGGGGCGGTTGCTCAAAAAGATATGCAGCATTTCGGTCGAGCCGATGCCGTCGAGGATGTCGCAGCCGTATTGCGCCGTCCACTTCTTGCCGATCTCGGCGGGCAGCGCTTCACCAGCGCTGGTGCAGACGCGCAACTTGAGATCGGACTGTTGCGGACGTGCCGGGTCGGCCAGCATGGCCGCATACAGCGTGGGCACGCCGTAGAAGATGGTCGGCTGGTGTTTCTTGAGGATGCCAAAGACTTCGGCAGGTGTGGGGCGTGCCGGCAGCAGCACGGTGGTGGCGCCCACGCTCATCGGGAAGGTCAGGCCGTTGCCCAGGCCGTAGGCGAAAAACAGCTTGGCGGCTGAATACACCACATCGGACTCCTGGATGCCCAGCACGCCGCGGCCATACAGCTCGGCGGTCTGGATCAGGTGGCTGTGCAGATGCACCGTGCCCTTGGGCGTACCGGTGGAGCCGCTGGAATACAGCCAGAAACAGGCGTCGTCAGCGCAGGTATCCGCTATGGTTTTGGTAGCTGCTTGCGCCCGTATCATATGGGCCAGGGCCGTATTTGATGCGGAGTCGTCGCCGGCGGTGATGACGGTGCGCAGCGTAGCGATCTGGCCGATCAGCGGCTCAAAAGCCGGCAGCAGCGCCTTGGAAACGATCAGGCCCTGGGCGCGCGAGTCGCGCAGCATGAAGTCGAAGTCCTGGGTGGTCAGCAGGGTGTTGGCCGCTACCGGCACCACGCCGGCCAGAATGCAGCCGAGAAAAGCCACCGGCCACTCGGGCGTGTCCAGCATGGCCAGCAGAATGCGGCTCTCGGGCGCAAAACCCTGGGCCCGCAATGCATTGGCGAAGCGGTGCGCCTGGTCGTCCAGTTCACCGTAACTCAGGGTGGCGCCGCTGACGGCGTCGATGAAGGCCAGCTTCTTGCTGCGGCCGGTATGGCGGGCCAACAGGTCATGCGCAGCGTTGTAGTCGCGAGGAATCTCCAGCCGGGGTGGGCTGCTGCTGTGGTCGGCGCGGCTCAGGTTCATCATGGTCTCCGGATGCTCTCTTTTTTTCAGCTGCCTGCGCCCGCTGAGCATGGGCTGAAGGCTTTTCTGGCTTGAAACTCAGGTGGTGGTTTCGGTGCTGTCGGTGCTGGCCAACACCTGAGCCAGCCACTGCCGGCACCACTCGGCGCCTTCGGTTTCGGGCAGGGTGCCGCTGCTGGCGTCGTGGACCCAGATGTCGCCGATACGTTGAGCGCCCAGGCCCTGCAGGCGCTCGTCGAACTTCTTGCCGCCGAAGGCAAAGGTTTGCTGGTAGGTGCGGTCGCCGAGCGCGATCACGCCATAACGCACATGGCCCAGAAACTTGGGCTGGCTGTCCAGCGAGTCGTACAGCGCGCGGGCGTTGTCGGGCACGTCGCCCTGGCCGTAGGTCGAGGTGCAAATGAGATATACAGCATCTTCTTCGGTCGCATTGCCGAAGGTGCTGATGTCCAGCCCATCCATCAACTGCACTTCAATATCAGCGACCAGATCGGCACAATCCATCTGGATCGCTTGCGCCACATAGTCGGCCGTGCTGGTCATGGTGCCCACCAGAATTTTGAGTTTCATTCAGGTCTCCGAAAAAGATGCAATAAACTGCTTGACGATTGATTGATGTGAAGTATACTGCAATCTTGATCCAGCGCAAAGACTTTTCATAAAAAGTGGTGTTCCATGCAAGTCATGTCTGAAATTGAAGCCAAAGCCACCCTCGCCGAGTTGGGCGCGCGGGTTCGCGCCTGGCGCGCACGCCGCGGCATGACACGCAAGGCACTGGCCACGGATTCCGGTCTGAGCGAGCGCTTTCTGGCTGACGTTGAAAGCGGCAAGGGCAATGTCTCCATCAACTCGCTGGAAGCCGCCGCCCGAGCGCTGAACATCTCGATTCTTGATTTGATGCAGGACGCACCGCGCCCGGCGTTGGCCCGTGTGCAGGGCCTGCTGGGCCGGCTCGACGACACGCAACTGGACCAGGCCTATGCCTTGCTGGGCGGCACGTTTGGCCTCAGCGAAGCCTCGGGCCGTGAAAGCCGCATTGCGCTGATCGGCCTGCGCGGCGCCGGCAAGTCGACGCTGGGCCTGCAACTGGCCAATGAACGCGGCGTGCCTTTTGTCGAGCTGGACCGCGAGATCGAACGCGAAGCCGGCACCAGCATGAACGAAATTTTGCTGCTGCACGGGCAGGCCGGTTACCGCCGTTACGAGCGCCGCGCGCTGTTTCGCATTGCCGAAGACCATGCCAGCGGCGTCGTGATGACCACCGGCGGCAGCATCGTCAGCGAGCGCGAAACCTTTGACCTGCTGCAAAGCCGCTTTTATTGCGTCTGGCTCAAGGCCAGCCCGGAAGAACACATGGCCCGCGTGGTGGCGCAGGGCGACATGCGGCCCTTCGACAGCACCCGCGGCGCAACCAGCGAAGCCATGGAAGACCTGCGCCGCATCCTGTCCAGCCGCGAGGCACTGTACGCCCGCGCCGATGCGGTGGTGGACACGGCCGCACGCACGCTCAAGCAAAGCCTGACCGACCTGAAGCGTTCGGTGCCACAGGCCCCCGCCAATTGATTTGATATCCATAAGGAGACCCCGATGAATGCCATGACCGAACCACTGTTGTTCAAGCAGGTGATTGAAGGCCAGGAGCGCGAGCTCGTGAGCTTCGCCACCCACCCGACCAAGTACCAGCACTGGAGCCTGAGCGTGGAGGGCGACGTGGCCCGCCTCAAGCTCGATATCAATGAAGACGGCGGCATCAAGCCCGGCTACAAGCTCAAGCTCAACAGCTACGACCTCGGCGTGGACATCGAGCTGCACGATGC
>JAZKIE010000363.1:0-24318 GCA_040385025.1 Pseudomonadota bacterium
ACACCATGGTGGACCAGCTCAACGGTTTTGCCTCCGAGGTCACACGGGTGGCGCGTGAGGTCGGCACCGAAGGCGCGCTGGGCGGCCAGGCCGAGGTGCCCGGTGTGGCCGGCACCTGGAAGGATTTGACCGACAACGTCAACTTCATGGCCTCCAACCTGACCGGCCAGGTCCGCAACATTGCCGACGTGGCCACTGCGATTGCGCGCGGCGACCTGTCACGCAAGATCACGGTGGAGGTCAAGGGCGAAATCCTGCAGCTCAAGCAGACCATGAACACCATGGTGGACCAGCTCAACGCTTTTGCCGGCGAGGTCAGCCGGGTGGCGCGCGAGGTCGGCACCGACGGCAAGCTGGGCGGCCAGGCGGCGGTGGAAGGCGTGGCCGGCACCTGGAAGGATTTGACCGACAACGTCAACTCCATGGCCTCCAACCTGACCGGCCAGGTTCGCAACATCGCCGAGGTGACGATTGCCGTGGCCAATGGCGACCTGTCCAAAAAAATCACGGTGGACGTGCGCGGCGAGATTCTGGAGCTCAAGGAAACCATCAACACCATGGTCGACCAGCTGCGCTCGTTTGCGGCCGAGGTCAGCCGGGTGGCGCGTGAGGTCGGCACCGACGGCAAGCTGGGCGGCCAGGCGCAGGTGCCCGGCGTTGCCGGCACCTGGAAAGACTTGACCGACAACGTCAACTCGATGGCCGACAACCTGACCGGCCAGGTCCGCAACATCGCCGACGTGGCAACCGCGATTGCGCGCGGCGACCTGGGTCGCAAGATCACGGTGGACGTGAAGGGCGAGATCCTCCAGCTCAAGGAAACCATCAACACCATGGTTGATCAGCTCTCGGCCTTTGCCTCGGAAGTGACACGGGTGGCGCGCGAGGTCGGCACCGAAGGCAAGCTGGGCGGCCAGGCCGCCGTGCCCGGTGTCGCCGGCACCTGGAAGGATTTGACCGACAACGTCAACTCCATGGCGTCCAACCTGACCGGTCAGGTGCGCAACATTGCCGAGGTGACGATTGCCGTGGCCAATGGCGACCTGTCCAAAAAGATCACGGTGGACGTGCGCGGCGAGATCCTGCAGCTCAAGGAAACCATCAACACCATGGTCGAGCAGTTGCGCTCCTTCGCCTCCGAGGTCACGCGGGTGGCGCGCGAGGTCGGCACAGAAGGCCGGCTCGGCGTGCAGGCCGTCGTGCCGGGCGTGGCCGGCACCTGGAAGGATTTGACCGACTCGGTCAACACCATGGGCGCCAACCTGACCTCCCAGGTGCGCAACATTGCCGAGGTGACCACTGCCGTGGCGCGTGGCGACCTGAACCGCAAGATCACGGTGGACGTCAAGGGCGAGATCCTGGAACTCAAAAACACCATCAACACCATGGTGGACCAGCTCAACTCCTTCGCCGGCGAGGTCACACGGGTGGCGCGCGAGGTCGGCACCGAGGGCAAGCTGGGCGGGCAGGCGCAGGTCAGTGGCGTAGGCGGTACCTGGAAGGATTTGACCGACAACGTCAACTTCATGGCCTCCAACCTGACCGAACAGGTGCGCGGTATCGTGAAAGTGGTGACCGCCGTGGCCGACGGCAACCTCACGCAGCGGCTGACAGTGCAGGCCAAAGGCGAGGTGGCGGCGCTGGCCGACACCATCAACGGCATGACCGATACGCTGGCAATTTTTGCTGACCAGGTGACCAACGTGGCGCGCGAGGTGGGTGTGGACGGCCGCCTTGGCGGCCAGGCCAACGTGCCCGGCGCGGCCGGCACCTGGAAAGACCTGACCGGCAACGTGAACCTGCTGGCCGCCAACCTGACGACCCAGGTGCGCGCGATTGCCGAAGTGGCCACCGCCGTGACCAAGGGTGACCTGACACGCTCCATCCAGGTCGATGCCAAGGGCGAGGTGTCCGAGCTCAAGGACAACATCAACACCATGATCTCGAACCTGCGCGAGACCACGGAAAGCAACCGCGAGCAGGACTGGCTCAAGACCAACCTGGCCCGCTTCACCGGCATGCTGCAGGGCCAGCGCGAGCTCAATACCGTCGGCCGGATGCTGCTGTCCGAGCTGGCGCCCCTGGTCAACGCGCACCAGGGCACGGTGTACCACTGGAGCGGTGATGAGGCCGACGCCGACCTGAATCTGCTGTCCAGCTACGCCCAGGCCGGCAACGTCAAGCTGGCGCCCAGCATCAGGCTCGGCGAAGGGCTGGTGGGGCAATGCGCCGTCGAAAAGCGCAGGATCCTGCTGACCGACGCGCCTACGGACTTTGTCAATATCAGTTCCAGCCTCGGAGAAGCCCGGCGGGTCAGTGTGGTGGTGCTGCCGGTGCTGTTTGAAAACCAAACCAAGGCCGTGATCGAGCTGGCCTCGCTGGACCCGTTCACCGTGGTCAACCTGAATTTTCTGGACCAGCTCGCGCTCAACATCGGCGCGGTGTTCAACACCATCGAGGCCACCATGCGCACCGAGGGCTTGCTGACCCAGTCGCAGCAGCTCACCGTCGAGTTGCAGTCGCGCCAAAGCGAACTGCAGCAGACCAACGAAGAACTGGGAACCAAAGCGCGGCTGCTCGCCGAGCAGAATGAAGAGGTCGAGCGCAAGAACCGTGAGGTCGAGCAGGCCCGCGGGGCACTCGAAGAAAAAGCGTCGGAGCTGGCGCTGACCTCCAAATACAAGTCTGAATTCCTGGCGAACATGTCGCACGAGCTGCGCACACCGCTCAATTCGATCCTGATCCTGAGCCAGCAACTGGCAGAAAACTCCCCCGGCACACTGTCGGCCAAACAGGTGGAGTTTTCCCGCAACATCAACTCGTCCGGCAGCGACCTGCTGCACCTGATCAACGACATTCTTGATCTCTCCAAGATCGAGTCCGGCACGGTCACGGTGGAGGTGGAGGAAATTCCGTTTGCCGACCTGCGCGACAACATCGACCGCAACTTCCGGCATGTGGCCGAGGCGAAGAGCCTGCCTTTTCACATCCGCTTTGCGGACGACTTGCCGCGCTCCATGGACAGCGACCCCAAACGCCTGCAACAGGTGCTCAAGAACCTGCTGTCCAACGCCGTCAAATTCACCGCACAAGGCCAGGTCGAGGTGCGCGTCGGCATGGCCACGGCGGGCTGGAGCGCCGAGCATCCGGTGCTGAGCCAGGCGCAGCAGGTGGTGGCCTTCGCCGTCGAGGACACCGGCATCGGTGTGGCGCCTGAAAAGCAACGCCTGATCTTCGAGGCTTTCCAGCAGGCCGATGCCGGCACCTCGCGCAAGTACGGCGGCACCGGCCTGGGCCTGGCCATCAGCCGCGAACTGGCCGCGCTGCTGGGCGGCGAAATACGCCTGAGCAGCGTGCACGGCCAGGGCAGCTGTTTCACGCTTTACCTGCCGCTGCATTACGTGGGCTCCGACGGTGCGGTATTGAAAAGCACGGATCAGGGGGCGGATGCCGTACGAGCCGTGGTCACGCTGCCGGCGGCGCGCGAGGAAACCATTGCCGACGACCGCGACAGCATTGTTACCGGCGACCCGGTGTTGCTGGTCATCGAGGACGACCCGCACTATGCCCGCATCCTGCTCGGCCTGGCCCGAGACAAGGGCTTCAAGGGCATTGTCGCCACGCGCGGTGCGCACGGCCTGGTACTGGCGCGCCAGTACCGGCCAGCCGCTATTTCGCTGGATATCTTCCTGCCCGACATGCTGGGCTGGACCGTGCTTAACCAGCTCAAGCTGGACCCGGCAACACGGCATATACCGGTGCAGATCGTGACGCTGGAAGAAGAGCGGCAGCATGGCCTGTCACGCGGTGCGTTTGCCTACCTGATCAAGGAGCCGACGACCGCCGGCCTGGAGGCGGCCTTCGACCGCATCAAGGAATTTACCGCACCGCGCACCAAACGCCTGCTTGTGGTGGAGGACAACACCATCGAACGCAACGCCGTGATGGAGTTGCTGGGCCATGACGACATCGAAATTGTGGCCGCCGGCAGCGGCGACGAAGCCCTGACGGCCATGAGGAAAGAGACCTTCGATTGCATCGTGCTGGACCTGCGCCTGCCCGACATGACCGGTTTCGAGTTGCTGGAGAAAGTGCACGCCGATCCGGCCTTGGTCGACGTGCCTGTGGTTGTTTTCACCGGCAAGGACCTGAGCCGGGAGGAACAGACCCGTCTGCATTCGATGGCCAAAAGCATTGTCCTCAAGGACGTGCGTTCACCCGAGCGGCTGCTGGATGAAACCGCGCTGTTCCTGCATCGCGTGGTGACCGGGCTGCCGGCGCACAAGCAGGAGATGCTGGAGCGCCTGCACAACTCGGCCGAAGTCTTGCGCGGCCGCACGGTGCTGGTGGTCGACGACGATGCGCGCAACATCTTCGCGCTGACCTCGGTGCTGGAGAACCATGAAGTCGAGGTGATCAGCGCCACCAACGGGCGTCAGGCCATCGACATCATCAAGAGCACGCCCGACATCGTCATGGTGCTGATGGATATCATGATGCCCGAGATGGACGGGTATGAAACCATGCGCGAGATTCGCAAAGACCCGCAGTTCCGCACCCTGCCCATCCTGGCGCTGACCGCCAAAGCCATGAAGGGCGACCGCGAGAAGTGCCTGGATGCAGGGGCCAGCGACTACATTGCCAAACCCGTCAATACCAACCAGTTGCTGTCCCTGATGCGGGTCTGGCTGTTCCGTTGATGTACCCCCCAACCTGCGCAAAACTGACGTGAAAAGCCTTCTTTCCCCACCCGCATCAAATCCGGCGCTCCTTGGTCAGGTCAATATCCTGATCGTCGACGACGAGCCGAAAAACCTGACCGTGCTGGAATCCATCCTGGACGACCCGGGCTACCGGCTGGTGCGGGCCAACTCGGGCCAGGAAGCCCTGCTGGCACTGATGGCCGAGGAGTTTGCGGTGCTGGTGCTGGACGTGCGCATGCCGGGCATGACCGGGTTTGAATTGGCGCAGATCATCAAGGAGCGCAAGAAAACCTCGCGCGTGCCCATCATCTTCCTGACCGCTTATTACAACGAGGACCAGCATGTGCTGGAAGGTTACGGCAGCGGCGCGGTCGATTATTTGCACAAGCCAGTCAACACCGCCGTGCTCCGGTCCAAGGTCGCGGTGTTTGCCGAACTGTTTTCAAAAGGCCGGGCGCTGGAACTGGCGAACCGCACGCTCATGACGGAAGTTGGCGAACGCCGCAAGGCTGAGGAGCGCCTGCACGAACTCAATGAGACCCTGGACCGGCGCGTCACCGAGCGCACCAACACCCTTGAGTTGCGCGAAGCCGAACTGCGGGATGCCAATCGCCGCAAGGACGAGTTCCTGGCCACGCTGGCCCACGAACTGCGCAACCCGCTGGCGCCTGTCCGCAATGCGGTCCAGTTGCTGCGCCTGAAGGGCCAGGCCACGCCGGAGTTGCAATGGAGCACCGATGTGATTGATCGTCAGATTCAGGCCATGAGCCGCCTGATTGACGACCTGATGGATGTGAGCCGCATCAACCAGGGCAAGATCGAATTGCGCCGGGACTGGGTCACGACAGAAGATGTCTTGCGCGATGCCGTCGAGTCCAGCCGTCCCCTGATCGACGAGTGTGGGCATGAGCTGGTGCTGACAATGCCCGAGCAGCGCTTATCACTGCACGCGGACCGCACACGCCTGACACAGGCGTTCATGAACCTGCTGAACAACGCTGCAAAGTACATGGACCGCGGCGGGCGCATCGAGGTGATTGCACAACATACCGGCAACGACGTGGTCGTGACCGTGAAAGACAAGGGCATAGGCATTCCCGGGGACCGCTTGCGAAGTGTGTTTGAGCTGTTTTCCCAGGTGGAAACCACGCTGTCGCGCTCGCGCGGCGGCCTGGGCATCGGCCTGTCGCTGACCCAGCGGCTGGTCGAGATGCACGGTGGCACGGTGCTGGCACGCAGTGCGGGCGCCGGGCTTGGCAGTGAATTCGAGGTGCGCCTGCCTCTGACGCCCGAGCCGTCCATAGACATGTCGCCACCGCCTTCACAAGCGCCGGGGGTCGAACGTTTCATTCCTTCGCAGGAGTTGCGCATCCTGATCGCCGATGACAACCTGGACGCTTGCGCCACACTGGCCAGCCTGCTGGAACTGATGGGTTATTGTGTCCGGCAGGCGCATGACGGTCAGGCTGCCGTGGATGCGGTTGCCGACTTCGATCCGCAGGTGGTGCTGCTCGACATCGGCATGCCCAAACTCAATGGCTACGAGGCCTGCCGCCAGATCCGCGACCTGCCCGGCGGCGCGGCGAGAACCATTGTGGCCTGCACCGGCTGGGGCCAGGCCGATGACAGACGCAGGTCCGACGAGGCGGGGTTTGACCAGCATCTGGTCAAACCGGTCGACCCCGCCGTCCTTTTCGAGTTGCTGGCCACAGTGGCAGCCGGCGTCGGCGCCAGCGGCTAGCCACCGGGCAAACCACCCATGCTCCGAATTCTCAAGCTGTGTTTTGCCTACCCGGACCGCACGCTCTTCACCGACTGGTCGGCAGACATCGGACCGGGCGTCACGCTGGTGCGCGGCGGTGACGGGTGTGGCAAAAGCACGCTGCTGCGTTTGCTGGCCGGGCAGTTGACGCCGGACGCTGGTGAGCTGCAGCTCCATGGTGTGTCACTGCAGCATGCGGCCGACGCCTACCGGGCCCAGGTGTTTTTCACCGAGCCGCGCACACAAGCCTTCGAGGCGCTGACACCGGTCCAATATTTCGAAGCGCAGCGCCTGCGCTACCCCGCTTTTGACGACCCCTTGCTGCGCCAACTGGTGGACGGCCTGGCGCTGGACGAACAAATGGGCAAGCAGCTTTTCATGCTGTCCACCGGCTCGAAACGCAAGGTTTTTCTGGCGGCAGCCTTTGCCTCGGGCGCCGCCCTCACCTTGCTGGACATGCCGTTCGCCGCGCTGGACAAAACCTCCATCGGCTTTGTGATGGGCTTGCTGGAAGACGCGTCTGCACACAGCACACGCGCATGGGTGCTCGCCGACTACACAGCGCCCGCCGGGCTTCGGCTGGCGGGCATGATTGATCTGGGCGATTAAGCCCTTGGGCAGTTTCAGCCCCATCATCAATTCGCAGGCCCCACTTTTTTGCCTTCCGTTCTGTCGACGAAAAAACCTGCTCTGCAAACCGGAATCCACACACCATGGCATAGAAGGTTCGTCATGGACAGCTTGCGCTGGATCAAGATCGCGTGATCAATCCGGCCTTTACCAGCCCTGACGATAGGGTCTTCGTCGAAGGCCCGTATAATTTTTTGACCTTACTTTCCCGGACTTTCATTCCATGCGTCGGCTTCTTGCCACTGTCCTTTTGCTGTTTGTCTTCGCTCAGGCCTTCGCCGCGGGCGTTCAGGGAACAGCACTCGCGCATGGCGATACAAAAGAAGTCGAACACACCTTGATGCACTGGGAAGGCGTGGCGCATCATCATCATGAAGCGGACGGCGCCACTCACCAGGACAACTCCGATGAGTCTGTCCAGCACATCCTGGCCGACATGGTGCTGGGGGCCGTTGCCGTATTACTGCCAGCGCCACTTGCATCTTTTCTCCCAGAGCGCGCTCCGCCTCCACGCGCCGCTTCAGAATCCTCCGGACCCTCTGCGTATCCGGACGGTGTCCGACGTCCTCCACGCCTGCTTGCCTGACATCCGCCGCGCTTAACTCTCTTTGCGAGAGTTGAGTTGTCCATCGGAGCAACCCATCCGTCCGCACGAACACGCACCCTTTGCGTCTGTGCCGGCGCCGGTTGCCATTGATTCGTCAGGAGTCTCGTGAAATTTTTCCTCTCTGGCCGTGTGCCTGGTGTTCTCGCAGGAGGCGTGCTGAGTTGTGTTCTGCTGAACGCGGCAATTGCCCAGCCTTCATCATCTGCTCCCCCTGGCGTCACGAGCACGGGCGCCGTCACACTTGCCCGGGCGTCCGAATCGGCCTGGCAACGTGCCGTACAAGCACGCGAGGCTGACGGCCAGATTCTGCGCGCGCAGGCCGGGCGGCAGGTTACCTCCAGTCTTTGGGCTGCGCCGCCCGCGCTGGAACTCTCGCACCGCGATGACCGGTGGCAGACCAACCAGGGGCGGCGTGAGTCTGAGGTCGGCCTGGCGTGGCCGCTTTGGCTACCCGGACAGCGCGCGGCGCGCAACGCAGCCCTTGATGCTGAGCTTGATTTGGGCCAGGCCGCTGTCCAGGCGGGCCGCTTGCACTTCGCCGGGCTGGTTCGCGAAGCCTCCTGGCGGATTGCTGCGCAGACCGCAGAAGTCGGGCTGGCTGAGACACAAACGAGGTATTTGAAGGGCGTCGCGGACGATGTGGAACGCCGTGTCAAAGCCGGCGACCTGGCGCATGCGGACGCCCTGGCAGCCAGGGCCGAGTTGCTGTCGGCTATAGGCGCTCAAAGCGCTGCCCGCGAACGGCTTCAAGCGCTGCGGTCCCAGTGGGCCGTGCTGACCGGTCTGCAGGCCATCCCCGATGCCAGCGAAACGCTGTCGGCCAGCGACCCTGACCTGTCCTCACATCCCGATGTGCGTCTGGCTGAACTGACGGTCGAACGCGCCCGCAAGCACCTGGACGTCGTCAGCGTTTCAAGGCGTGAGCCTCCGGAGCTGATTTTCCGGCTCCGGCAAGACACGCCCGGACGCGCGGAAGCCACGCAAAACAGCATCGGCATCGGCGTGCGTATCCCCTTTGGCACGGACGGCCGCAACCAACCCCTGCAAGCGGCCGCGCTGAGCGAACTGGACATCGCGCAAACTTCTGCCCAGCGCTTGCGTGATCGTTTGTCTGCCGAAGCTGCTGTCGCGCGCGCTGCTGTTTTATCGGCGCAAGAGCAACTCGATGCCGAACGCATGCGCGCCGGACTGCTTCGTGAACGCGCCAGCCTCATTGACCGCTCCTTCAAGGCGGGCGAAACCCCCCTGCCCGAGTTGCTGCGCTCCCTCAACGCTGCCTCGCAGGCAGACGCTGCCCTGGCTCGCCAACAGACCGCTGCTGGCCTGGCCCGCGCCCAGCTCCAACAAACCCTCGGAATCCTTCCATGAAACATTTTCTCTTCCACAACCTGACGCGGGGCTGGAAACGGCTTGCGCTTGCCTTGGCTGCGGTGATGCTCGCTGGCGCCAGCACCTTTGCCGCTCCGGGCGCCCATGGTCCCAACGGCGAACATCTCGACGCGCCGGCTGCCTCGGGCGGTGTCGTCAATGCCGCGCCGCGGTTCGAAGCACAGTCGGACATGTTCGAGGTGGTCGGCCGATTGCAGGGCGGCGAGTTCTCGATGCTGATCAACCGGTTTGCCACGAATGAACCGGTGCTCGACGCCAAGGTCGAGATCGAGTCCGGCGCGGTCAAAGCGCAGGCAAAGTTTCATGCCGACCTGGGTGACTACGCCGTGGATGACGCCGCGATGCTCAAGGCCTTGTCGCTGCCCGGTGACCACCCGCTGGTGATCACCGTTGTGGCCGGCGCTGACGCTGATCTGCTGGACGGCACCTTGCATGTTGCAGTTCCAGCCGATGACCATGATGAGGGGATGTCTTATTGGCTCTGGCTGGGGCTGGTGCTGGTGCTTGCCATCTTGATGGCGCTTGGGTTCCATTACGGCCGCAAGGCCAGAAGCTCGCGTACGCCGGGCATGGGAGCAGTGCAATGAACGCCATGTCTCGACGGTTTTTGACGAGTTTGCCCACGCCAGCTCTTCCCCTTCGGGCGCTTGCCCTGGCGATAGGCGTGCTTGCGACCGCAGCCGCCTGGGCGGCCCCCGGCGCCCATGGGCCGAATGGCGAACACCTGGACGCGCCTGCCACCGGCAATACGTCTGGCCTGGCCCGCCTGGCCGACGGCAGCGTCAACATGCCCGTGCTGGCGCAACGCCGCATGGGCATACGGACCCAGCTCAGCGCTGAATCCGAAGCCGCAGCGACCATCGAGCTGTCTGGCAAGGTGGTGATGGACCCGAATGCAGGCGGGCGTGTTCAGGCTGTGCATGGCGGCAGCGTCCAGGCTGGCCCGCGCGGTTTGCCGATCGCGGGCCAGGCGGTCCGCCAAGGCGAGGTACTGGCTTATGTTCAGCACCACGCCGACCCCTATGCCCGGGCCAACCAGCAGGCGCTGCGGGCGGAACTCCGGAGCAATCGCGACCTGGCGGCCAAGCGCGTGCAGCGCCTGCAGTCTCTGGAGGGCACGGTTCCACGCAAGGACATCGAAGCGGCGCAGGCCGAACTGCAAAGCCTCACCGCTCGCGAGAAAAGCATAGGCGCCAGCCTGGGTGCGCGTGAAGCGCTGGTCGCACCCGTGTCCGGTGTGATTGCACGGGCCGACGCGGTACGGGGACAGATCGTGGAGGCCAGGGATGTGCTGTACGAAGTGATTGACCCGGCCCGCGTTTTGGTCGAAGCGACGACGGCCGACCCCGCCTTGCCCGCACGACTGGGTGGGGCCAGCCTGGAGGGCCTGGCTGGCGTGAAGCTGCAACTGCTGGGTGCGGGGCGCAGTCTTCGCGACGGCGTGCTGCCGCTGACCTTTCGGGCCGCACCTGACAAGCCCGGAACCGCCATGCCGCTCGCAGTCGGTCAACCCGTGACCGTCGTCGCCTCGCTGAACGAAAAAATCAAGGGCTTCGTACTGCCTGCACAGGCGATTGTCCGCAACAGCACGAACGAACCCGTCGTCTGGATCAAATCCGGTGCTGAACGCTACATTCCGCAGCCGGTGAAGTTTCAGGCTCTGGATGCGACCACGGTCATCGTGACCCAGGGCCTCGGGGCCGACAACCGCGTGGTGGTGCAAGGTGCGCCGCTGATCGCCCAGATCCGCTGAACGGAGCCATGCATGTTCAACTGGATTGTCAGAAACAGCCTGCACAACCGCCTGTTTGTCCTCGCGGCAGCCTTGCTGCTGCTGGTGTATGGGGCCATCACGGCGGGCCGCACTGCCATCGACGTGTTTCCCGACCTCAACAAACCGCTGGTGACCGTTCTCACGGAAGCCGGCGGCATGGCACCCGAGGAGGTCGAACAACTCGTGACTTTTCCGCTGGAGACGGCCATGAACGGCATGCCCGGCGTCACCCGTGTCCGCTCCACCTCCGGCGCCGGACTGTCCATCCTCTACGCAGAGTTTGATTGGGGCACCGACGTCTACCGCAACCGCCAGCTCGTTGCCGAGCGCCTGGCTTTGGTGCGGGAACAGTTGCCAACCGGTATCACGCCGGTCATGGGGCCGGTATCCTCGATCATGGGCGAGGTGATGTTGATCGCCTTGCCGCTGTCTGCCGCCGGCGGCGGTGCTGCGGCAGCCACACCGATGCAGGCACGGGAGTTCGCCGAATTCGTGCTGCGTCCACGCTTGTTGTCGATTCCCGGCGTCGCTCAGGTGATTCCCATCGGCGGTGAGGTCCGGCAATTGCGCGTGGAGCCGGATACCGCGCGCATGGCGCAGTTTGGCGTTTCGCTGTCGCAGATGGAGCAAGCCCTGCGCGGTTTTTCCGGCAATGCGGGTGGTGGCTTCATTGACCTCAACAGCAAGGAGTTCCTGATACGCCACATTGGCCGGACCAACCGCGTGGAAGACCTGCAGGGCATGGCGGTGGCCTGGAAAGACGGTCGGCCCATCCTGCTGGAGCAGGTCGCGACGGTCCGGTTTGCTGCGGCCATGAAACGCGGCGATGCCGGCTACAACGGGGTGCCCGCGGTCATCGTCAGCGTCCAGAAACAACCCGCGGCCGACACGGTGCAACTGACGCGTGCCATTGAAACCGCCTTGAGCGGACTCCAACAAAGCCTGCCCGCCGGCCTGGCTGCGCCCAAGGTTCTGTTCCGGCAGGCTGACTTTATCGAGGCCTCCGTCGGCAACGTGGCCGAGGCCTTGCGCGACGGCGCCATCATGGTGGCGATTGTCCTGTTTGCCTTCCTGCTGTCAGCGCGAACCACACTGATCTCCCTGGTGGCGATCCCGCTGTCGCTGGCGGTCACGGCCCTGGTGTTCAAGCTGCTGGACGAGTCAATCAACGTGATGACGCTGGGCGGGCTGGCCATTGCCATCGGGGAACTGGTGGACGACGCCGTGGTGGACGTCGAAAACATCCTGCGGCGGCTCAAGCAGAACCTGGCCGCCGGCAGCCCGCTGAGCACGCTGGAGGTGGTGCGCAGCGCCAGTGTCGAGGTGCGCTCCGGCATCGTTTACGCAACCGCCATCGTGGTGCTGGTTTTTGTGCCCCTGTTCGCCCTGCCTGGCATTGAAGGCCGCCTGTTCTCGCCGCTGGGCATCGCCTACATCGTCTCCATCCTGGCGTCGATGCTGGTTTCGATGACAGTCACGCCGGTGCTGTGCCACTACCTGCTGCCGCGCATGAAGCGGCTGGGCCACGGCGACAGTGCGCTGGTCAGCCGGCTCAAGCGCTGGGACGAGAAGGTGCTGAGCTGGTCCTTTCCGCGAGCCAAGGCCTTGATGACCGTGGCCGCCCTGGCAGTCGCCGTGGCAGCGGCGAGTGTGCCGTTCTTCCCGCGCGCCTTCCTGCCCGCGTTCAACGAAGGCTCGCTGGTGCTGGGCATGGTTTTCAACCCGGGCACGGCGCTGGCAGAAGCCAACCGCATGGGCGCGCTGGCTGAAACCCTGATTGCCGAGGTGCCGGAAGTGACCCAGGTGGGGCGCCGTACCGGCAGGGCGGAGCTGGACGAACACGCGGAAGGCGTTCATTCAGCGGAGATTGATGTGGACCTCAAGCGATCCGACCGGGACCGGGAAGCCGTGATGGCCGACATCAGAAACCGTCTGGCGGTGTTGCCGGCCCAGGTCGCCATCGGCCAGCCGATTTCGCACCGGCTGGACCATCTGCTGTCAGGGGTGCGGGCCCAGATCGCCCTGAAAATTTTCGCCGATGACACCGACACCCTGCGCGGTCTTGGAGAGCAGATGCGCCAGGCGCTTTCCGGCATCGACGGGCTGGTGGACTTGACTGTCGAGAAACAGGTGCTGATTCCCCAGATCACCGTGCGCCTGGATCACCGCAAAGTGGCCCAGACCGGGCTGTCGCCCGGCGAAGCGGTACGGGTGCTGCAGGCCCTGACCGACGGCGCACATGGCGCCCAGATCGTTGACGGTGTGCGCCGCTACGATCTGGTGCTGCGTTTGCCCGATGACCGCCGCGGCCCGCAGGACCTGGCACGCACACTGATCGACACACCCGCAGGACGGCTGCCGCTGTCGGCTATCGCCACCGTGGAGGAAACCGATGGGCCGAACCAGATCGGCCGCGAGAACGGGCGCAGGCGCATTGTTGTTTATGCCAACACCGACGGCTCGGACATGGGGCGGGTGATCGGGGACATCCGCGCAGCGATGGCCAAAACGCCCCTGCCCGTCGGGACCTTTGTGAGTCTTGAGGGGCAATTTCAGGCCCAGGAGCAGGCGATGCGCCTGATCATCGGCCTGTCGCTGGTGTCGCTCATGATGGTCTTTTTGGTTCTTTACGCGCGCTACACCTCGGCGGTACTTGCCGGCATCATCATGATCAATATCCCGTTGGCCCTGATCGGCAGTGTGGCGGCGATGTGGATCGCGGGTGTCAGCCTGTCGGTGGCGTCAATGGTGGGCTTCATCACCCTGGCGGGTATTGCCACGCGCAACGGCATTTTGAAAGTCAGCCACTACATCAACCTGTGCAAGTTCGAGGGCGAGGTGTTTGGACAAGCGATGATCGTGCGCGGATCCCTGGAGCGGCTCACGCCGGTGCTGATGACGGCGCTGGTGGCGGCCTTTGCCTTGACACCGCTGCTGTTTGCAGCCGATGCGCCCGGCAAGGAAATCCTTCACCCGGTGGCGGTGGTGATTTTCGGCGGGCTGATCAGCTCAACGCTGCTGGACACCCTGCTCACGCCTGTGATGTTTTGGTTGTTTGGCGAACGCGCCACCCGGCGCCTCCTCGCCGCGGCTCCGGACTCCGGCCGAACTTCAGGTAATGCGCAGGAGTCGTATTGATTGACACCTTGCCAACAGTTTCGAGGCCTTCTGGCGCCGCCTCAAGCGCGCCATATTCTCAGCAAAGGAATCCAGATGACTCTTCAAAAAACCCTGATCAAAACGCTGGGCGCTGCCTTGTTTGTTGGCGTCTCGGCCCTGAGCGCCGGCAACGCCATGGCCCACGGCGCAGCCGCTCCGCAATACGGCGGTGTGGTCCAGAGCGCAGCCGACCTGTCGTTTGAACTGGTTGCCGCGCCAGGCGGTGCGTCGCTCTATCTGAAGGACCACGACGATCCGATGGTCACCGCCGGCATGAGCGGCAAACTGACCGTGCTCAACGGCGCCCAGAAGTCCGAGGCAGAACTCAAGCCTGCCGGTGGCAACAAGCTCGAAGCCAAGGGGATCCAGCTGAACAAAGGTGCCAAGGTGGTGGCTGTGTTGAACATGGGCAAAAAACCCGTCACGGTGCGATTCACCGTCAAATAGTCCGCCTGTGCGTCGAGCGATAGGCGCTGGAGGCCTATTTTGTTCATCAACAGGGGCTAGTCCGCCCGCTTTTCAGCGGATTTTTCTTCCGCCACGTAGGCCGCCCGCAGGTGCGCGGGTTTGGACGAGCGACTGCGCATCCGGATATTGAGTGTTTCCACCCCTAGCGAGAACGCCATCGCAAAGTAAACAAAGCCTTTGGGCACATGGAAATCAAAGCCTTCGGCAATCAGCACCACACCGACCACGACCAGGAAGGACAGGGCCAAAATCTTGATCGTCGGATGCGCTGAGACAAAGCGCCCTATGGTGCCGGCGAAAACCATCATCAGGGCGACCGAGGCAATCACCGCGGCAACCATCACCGCCAGGCTGTCGACCATGCCGACGGCAGTGATGATGGAGTCCAGCGAAAACACCATGTCCACCACCATGATCTGCAGGATCACCGCGGCAAACGTCGCCTTCACGGCGCTGGACGCGTGCCCTTCCTGGCCTTCCACGGATTGGTGGATTTCACCGGTGCTCTTCCAGATCAGGAACAACCCGCCGCCGATCAGGATCAGGTCGCGCCCGGAAATTTCCTGGTCCAGCACAGTGAACAGCGGTGCCACCAGGCCGACTATCCAGGCCAACACCAGCAGCAAACCGATGCGCATGAACATCGCCATGAACAGGCCGATGCGCCGCGCCAGCTCCTGCTTCTCCTTCGGCAGCTTGTCCACCAGGATGGAAATGAAAACGATGTTGTCGATGCCCAGCACCAGCTCGAGCGCGGTGAGCGTGGCGAAGGCGATCCAGGCTTGCGGGTCGGTCAGCAATTCCATCATGGCATTACCTTCTTCGTTTCATTGATCTGGTGACATGGTAGCTACCCCGGTTCTCCCCCAGCAAGCGTGGTGTCACTATTTCTAGGATCCTAGAAATTCGCCGACGGGCTTGAGATCATCCACCCGGTCACACACTGACTTGACCATCATCATGATCGGGATACCCAGCAACAGGCCCCAGACCCCCCAGAGCCAGCCCCAGGCGAGCAGGGCGACAAACACGGCCACCGGGCTCATGCGGCTGGCGCGGCTGGTCAGCCAGGGCGTGACAATGTTGCCGACGATGGTGTGGATGACCAGCGAGGCGCCGCCCACCAGCACCGCCATGTTGAGCGAACCGAACTGAAGAAAACCCACCAGGGCCGAAGCTGCGGCCGTGATCAGGGAGCCCACATAGGGCACCAGATTGAGGACGCCGGCCGCAATGCCCCAGACCGCCGCATTGTCCAGCCCGATGGCCCAGAGGGCCAGCCAGGTCAGCACGCCAACCAGCGCGCTGGTCAGCAGTTGGACCTGCAGGTAGCGCTGGATCTGTTCGGTGATTTCATGCAGGGCCTGCAGCGTGATCTTCTTGCTGCTGAGGTTGGGCCCGGCCAGCTTGAGCATCTTGCGGCGGAAAGTGTCGCCCGACAACATGAGGAAGTAAGTCAGGAAGATCACCACGGTGGCCTGGCCGATCAGGGCAATCAGGCCGATGGTGCCGCTCCACAGATAGTCCTTGACGTTGAAACTGCCCTTCTCGACCACCACCCGGGTCACGCCACGGGTGGCGCCGGACCCCGCGCTCTCCTGGGCGGCCTGCTCAATCTGCGAGGCGGCCTTTTGCACGGTATCCAGCGTGCTGGTGGATTTCCCGCTGCTGCGTTTGAGTGCATTGCGGAATTTTTGCGCTGCCACCGGCAGCGACTCCACCATGGCCACCGCCTCATCGCTGAGCGCATAGGCCGTGGTGCCCATGGCGCCCAGGATGGACAGCAGGACCACCGCCGCGCCCAGCCAGCGCGGTACGCGCTTGAGCTCCATCCAGTTGACCAGCGGTGAAAAGGCGTAGCTGAAAAGAATGCTCAGCATCACGGGAATAAACACTGCCTTGGCCCAGTGCAGCACAAACAGCAAGCCCAGCCCTGCCAGCACCATCAGCGACGCATTGCGGATGTCCACCGGCATGTGCAGCAGCAGGCGTTCCGGTTCGGGAAAAGTCGTCACCTCGGACGTATCGGGCGCGGCGTCGGGCAGATGGTTGTCATTCACGGTAAGTCTCCTCGTCGGTCCCGGTGGGCTGCAGCGAATTCATCGTTGTGCATTTATTTCAACAGAGACAAGCCGGGACCGGTGTAGGACGCCTGCGCGGCACCTTACCGGCTGCCGTCCCGCCCGGCGCCGGGCAGACAGCCGGGCCCAGCGTCAAGCCGCGATGGCTTCACGTACCGCGCTGAGCTGGCGCCGCGACACCGCCAGCAGCTCGTCGATGCCATTGAGCCGCACTGCCCAGCCCTCACCTTCCTCCGGGTCGAAGTGTTTTTCCAGCGCGCGCACCGCACGCCGCGCCACCAGCGCATTGCGGTGGATACGCATGAACTGGGGATAACGCTCTTCCAGCTCATTGAGGCTGCCGTCGAGGATGTAGCTTTTGGCGGCCGTCCGCACGGTGATGTATTTGAGTTCAGCCTTGAGGTACAGCACCTCGGCCAGCGGCACCCGTTCGGTCCGGCCGCGGTCCTGGATGATCAGGCATTCTTCAGTCAAATCGGCCTGCAGCCCTTTTCCAGCCTGCATAAAGCGCTCTACTTTTTGTAGCGCCTGCTGCAGGCGTTCAAGCCGCACCGGTTTGGTCAGGTAGTCCACGGCCTCGATCTCGAACGCCTGCACCGCGTGTTCGGAATGCGCCGTGACAAACACCACCGCCGGCGGCTGCGGCAATTGGGCAATGGTCTGGGCCAGCGTGATGCCGTCGGCGCCGGGCATGCGAATGTCGAGCAACACCACGTCAAACACCTCACGGCGCAGCGCGTCCATGGCCTGCACCGCGTGCGCGGCCTCGGCCGCCACGCTGGCGCCAGGGCCCGTGCAGTCGCCCAGCAAGGTGCGCAGGCGCGAACGCGCCAATGCCTCGTCGTCCACGATCAAAGCCTTGAGGGTTGTCGTCATAGGGGTATCTCCAGCCTCACCTGAAACATGCCGTCACGGAACACGGTCTTGAACTGCGCCTGCACATCGTGCAGCAGCGCCAGGCGTTCACGCACATTGGCCAGCGCCAGCCCGTGGCCACGTTCGCCCACGCCGGCCGGGGTGGAGTTGGTGACCTTGATCACCACCATGCTGCCGCGCCGCACCGTCGATATTTTCACCTGCGCGCCGGCGGCGCTGGGCTCCACGCCGTGGCGCACCGCGTTTTCCACCAGCGGTTGCAGCAGCAGCGGCGGCAGTTTGGCGGCGTCGGCGTCGGGGTCCAGATTCCACTGCACCTGCAGGCGCTCACCAAAACGGATTTGCTCGATCGCCAGGTAGCGCTGCGCCAGCTCAATCTCTTGCCCCAGCGTAACGGATTCGGTGGCATCGGCCAGCGCATGGCGGAACAGCTCGCTCAGGTCTTCCAGCACCGACTCGGCCTTGGCCGGTTCGGCCCGCACCAGCGCAATGGCGCTGTTGAGCGTGTTGAACAGAAAGTGCGGCCGGATGCGTGACTGCAGTTCGGCCAGCCGCGCCGCAGTGGCTGCGGGCGTGCGGGCCTTGGCGCGCCAGACCAGCCCGGCCACCAGCACCGACGACAGCAGCGCGCCGGCCGCCGCGCTGGCTGCCCAGGGTGCGGGTGCCAGCATCCCCATCATGCTCAGCAGGCCGCAGCCGTAGAGCCCCGCCAGTGCGCCCAGCGCGATACCGGCGGCCCACTGTGAGGGGGTGCCCAGACGTGCCAGGTAAGCCTTGAGCAGGCAGGCCACAATCAGCCAGGCCAGCGTGGCGGGCAAGACGCCGCCGGTCAGCAGTGAAAAGCGCAACAACCAGTCCACAAAGTGGGCCGCGCTGAACATGGCGCCCACGCCTACCACTGCCTCGGTAAACAGCACGGCGCGCAGCACCACCCCGACATTGCAGGCATCGAACACGATGACGCGGGCCGCCAGGCGGACAGGCTCGTCGCCGGGCTGGCTGAAGCCGCCCAGCATGGTGGACTCGCCAAAGGCGGACAGGTCGGTCTTGACGGTCTTGAGGCTCATGAAGCGGGCTGCCGGTAGGCTCCTGTTCGGGTCATTCGGAACAATTTGTGCGGCCTGAAGGCCGGCTTTCCAGACGGACGGGCACACAGATAAAATCCACAGTCTAGTATTGCACCTGCAGCAGCCTTAAAACCGGCGCTCACCCCGTACTTTCCCTGAAACCAACGCCTCCTGGCGCCCTTTCCAGCCGCACACGCACCCCTGACGGCCAGGGGCAGCCCAAAGAAAGCCCGACGTGAGTCAACTCGACAAAAAATCTGAAGCCTGGTCCGCCCTGTTCTCCGAACCCATGAGCGACCTGGTCAAGCGTTACACCGCCAGCGTGTTTTTTGACAAGCGCCTGTGGCAGGCCGACATTGCCGGCTCGCTGGCCCACGCCGAGATGCTCGCGGCGCAAAAAATCCTTGGGGCCGCCGACCATGCCGCCATCCAGCAGGGCCTGGGGCAGATCAGCAAAGACATTGCGTCCGGCGCCTTTGAATGGAAGCTGGACCTCGAAGACGTGCACCTGAACATCGAGGCACGCCTGACCCAGCTGGTGGGCGATGCCGGCAAACGCCTGCACACCGGCCGCTCGCGCAACGACCAGGTCGCCACCGACGTGCGCCTGTGGCTGCGCGGCGAGATCGACCTGATCATCGGCCTGCTGACCGATCTGCAAAAGGCCCTGGTTGATATCGCCGAGAAAAACGTCGAGGTCATCCTGCCCGGCTTTACGCACCTGCAGGTGGCCCAGCCGGTCAGTTTTGGCCACCACATGCTGGCCTATGTGGAAATGTTTTCCCGGGACGCCGAGCGCCTGCAGGACGTGCGCAAGCGCGTCAACCGGTTGCCGCTGGGCGCCGCCGCGCTGGCCGGCACCAGCTACCCGCTGGACCGCGAGCGTGTTGCCAGAACCCTGGGCATGGTGGATGAACAGGGCCGGCCTCAGGTCTGCCAGAACAGCCTGGACGCCGTCAGCGACCGCGACTTTGCGATCGAGTTCACGGCAGCGGCATCGCTGGCGATGGTGCACATCAGCCGCATGAGCGAAGAGCTGATTTTGTGGATGAGCCAGAGTTTCGGCTTCATCGACCTTGCAGACCGCTTCTGCACCGGCTCGTCCATCATGCCGCAGAAGAAAAATCCCGACGTGCCCGAACTGGCGCGCGGCAAGACCGGCCGCGTGGTCGGCCACCTGATGGGCCTGATCACCCTGATGAAAGGCCAGCCGCTGGCCTACAACAAGGACAACCAGGAAGACAAGGAGCCGCTGTTCGACACCGTGGACACGCTGAAAGACACGCTGCGCATCTTTGCCGAGATGGTGGGCGGCATCAGTGTCAAGCCGGAAGCCATGGAACGCGCTGCCCTCAAGGGTTACGCCACCGCGACCGACCTGGCCGACTACATGGTCAAAAAGGGCCTGCCCTTCCGCGATGCGCACGAGGCGGTGGCCCATGCCGTCAAGGCTGCCATTTCACACGGCGTTGACCTGTCCGAACTGCCGCTGGCCGTGCTGCAGCAGTTCAACCCCAAGATCGACAAAGACGTGTACGACGTACTGAGCCTGCGCGGCTCGCTGAACGCCCGCAACACCCTGGGCGGCACTGCGCCGGCGCAGGTGCGGGCGCAGATCGCGCGGCACCGGGCGCGGCTGGCCTAGGGCCCAGGCCCTAAGCTCCGGCTAAGGTGTACTTTGTAGACTGGGCAGTTGCAAAGGACACCACCATGCGTTTACTGCTGGTCGAAGACGACGCCATGATCGGTGAGGCGGTACTCCATGTGCTGCGAAGCGCGCACTATGCGGTGGACTGGGTGCGCGACGGCGCCATGGCCGACACCGCCCTGCGCAGCGAGCAGTACGACCTGGTGCTGCTGGACCTGGGGCTTCCCAAACGTGACGGGCTCGACGTATTGCGCTCCCTGCGCGCGCGGCGCAACACCACGCCGGTGCTGGTGGCCACCGCGCGTGATGCGGTTGGCGACCGCATCGCGGGCCTGGACGCCGGCGCCGACGACTACGTGGTCAAACCCTATGACACTGACGAGCTGCTGGCGCGCATACGCGCGCTGATACGCCGCAGCGCGGGCCGGGCCGAACCGGCTTTTGAACACCGCGGTGTCAGCCTGAACCCCGCCACCCATGAAGCCAGCCTGAACGGCCAGCCGGTATCGCTGTCGGCGCGTGAATGGGCGGTGCTGGAACCGCTGCTGGCACGTCCGGGCACGGTGCTGTCGAGGGCCCAGCTCGAAGAAAAACTCTTCAGCTGGAAGGACGATGTGAGCAGCAACGCGGTCGAGGTCTACATCCACGGCGTTCGCAAAAAACTCGGCAACGACATCATCCAGACCGTACGCGGCCTCGGTTACCTGGTGCCCAAGCAATGAACACACCGGCAGGCGTGGGTACACATTCGCTGAAAGCCCGCCTGCTGTGGTTCGTGCTCGCTGCGATTTTGCTGGGTGCCGTGCTGCAGGCCACCACCGCCTACCGCAGCGCCCTGCAGCAGGCCGACGCCATCTTCGACGACCATTTGCAGCAGGTGGCGCGTTCACTGCGCGGCGGCATCCCGCTGGGCGCACTGATGCCGGAGCTCGAGGACGACGCCGGTTTTGACCTGTATGTGCAGATCTGGGGCCAGGACGGCACACAGATCTTCCGCTCCACACGGTCAGCCCTGCCGCCGCGTGCAGTGCTGGGGTTTTCCGACGTCGAGGCGCATGGCAAACACTACCGCGTGTATTCGCTGCAAACCTCCTTCCAGACCGTGCAGATTGCGCAGGACCTGGACGCCCGCACCGCGCGTGCCAGGGCGCTGGCGGCCCGTGCCGTGCTGCCTTTTGCATTGTTGACGCCGCTGCTGATGCTGGCGGTCTGGTGGGTCATCAGGCGTTCGCTGGCGCCCGTGGAAGGCGCGCGGCGCCAGGTCGCGCAACGCGCAGCCGACGATTTTTCACCGCTGACGGGCGTCGGCCTGCCCGACGAGGTACGGCCGCTGGTCGATGAACTCAACCTGTTGTTCGGCCGGGTGCGCGGCGCCTTCGAAGCGCAGAAAAATTTTGTCGCCGACGCTGCGCATGAGTTGCGTTCACCGCTGACGGCGCTCAAGCTGCAGGCGCAGGCCCTGCGCCAGAATGGCCGCACAGACGACACGCCGGCCGAACGCGAAGCCGGCATCATCCGTCTGAACCAGGGCATAGACCGCGCGATCCGGCTGGTCGAGCAACTGCTGGTGCTGGCGCGTGAAGAGGCCGGTTCGGGCACAGCAGCACCAGGCGGCACACCGGTCGATCTGCGGGAGGTGGTCAAACTGGCGGTGGCCGACGTGTTGCCGCAGGCCAGGCTCAAGCAGATCGACATGGGTCTCGCGCAAGCTCATCCGGCGGCCATGGCCGGTATCCAGGGCGAGTCCGAAGCGCTGCGAGTACTGCTTCGCAACCTGCTGGACAATGCCGTCAAATACACGCCCGCCGCTGGCCGAGTCGATGTGACGGTGGCTGTGACGCAAGGCCGGCCGCTGCTGCGGGTTGAAGACAGCGGGCCCGGCATTGCGGCGGAAGACCGCGAGCGCGTCTTCGACCGCTTCTACCGCGCCAGCGGCGCGGCGGCCGAGACCGGCAGCGGGCTCGGCCTGGCCATCGTCCAGGTGATCGCCGCGCGCCACGGCGCGACGCTGGAACTGGACCGCTCGGAACGCCTGGGCGGGCTGCAGGTAAGCGTGTTTTTTCCGCCAGCGCCCGCGCCCGCCTGAGCAGGCACCCGCGCGATTTGCTATCTATTTGATAGCTGCTCACGCATGAAACATAAGGGCTGGTGGCTTATTTCATGCCGGTCTTCGGACTGGCAGTCAGCCAAAGTGACTCGCCTGTCCTTTCAAGCAGGAGCCGCGCCCCCTAGTGGGGCAGAGAGCGACACGCAGTGCGCGAACGTGGGGGCTCTTTAAGGTTCACCTAAGCCTGCCGCCCCATCCTTGTCTGTACCGGCACCGCAGCGTGCCTCACCCAAGGAAAACCGCCATGACATCTGCAGCACTCACAAACACCCGCCTCGTTGCCGCCCTGCTGGCCGCCGGTGCCATCGGTGGCGCCGGTGTCAGCGCTTTCAACAGTGTGCATCCTTCAGCGATTGCGGCGGCGCCGGCGGCCCTCGTCGCCGCCGCGCCCATCCAGCCTGTTGCACCGCCTGACTTTTCGCAGATCACCGAGCGTTACGGCCCGGCGGTGGTCAATATCAGCGTAACCGGCAGCACCAAAGTCAGCAATGACTCGCTCGCCCAGGGTGATGATGATGACGCCGGCCCCTCGGGCGATCCCTTCGCCGAACTCTTCAAACGCTTCCAACAGGGCCAGGGCCGGCCCGGCGGCCCGCAACAGGAGACGCCGACCCGTGGCCAGGGCTCGGGTTTCATCGTCAGCGCCGACGGCATCATCCTGACCAATGCCCATGTGGTGCGCGGCGCGAAGGAAGTGACCGTCAAGCTGACAGACCGCCGCGAGTACCTCGCCAAAGTGCTGGGCGCCGACCCAAAAACCGATATTGCGGTGCTGAAAATCGAAGCCGCCAACCTGCCGGTGGTGGTGATCGGCAAAACCAGCGACCTCAAGGTTGGCGAATGGGTGCTGGCCATCGGTTCACCCTTCGGTTTTGAAAACACCGTGACTGCGGGCGTGGTCAGCGCCAAGGGCCGCTCGCTGCCCGACGACAGCAGCGTGCCTTTCATCCAGACCGATGTCGCCATCAACCCCGGCAACTCGGGTGGCCCGCTGTTCAATGCACGCGGCGAGGTGGTGGGCATCAACTCCCAGATCTACAGCCGCAGTGGTGGCTACCAGGGCGTTTCCTTTGCCATTCCGATCGACGTGGCGGGACGTATCAAGAACCAGATCGTCGCCACCGGCAAGGTCGAACATGCGCGTCTGGGCGTGATGGTGCAGGAGGTGAACCAGGCCTTCGCCAACTCCTTCAAGCTCGACAAGCCCGAAGGCGCGCTGGTCTCCAGTGTTGAAAAAGGCGGGCCCGCGGACAAGGCCGGCCTGCAATCGGGCGACGTGATCCGCAAGGCCAACGGCCAGCCCATCGTGTCTTCCGGCGACCTGCCGGCGGTGATCGGCCTGGCGGCGCCCGGTGACACGCTCAAGCTGGACATCTGGCGCCAGGGGGCCAGCAAGGAGTTGACGGCCCGCCTGGGCAGCGCCGACCAGAAGGTCGCACAGGCCGATGGTCCGAAAGCCAGCGCTGCACAGGGCAAGCTGGGCCTGGCGCTGCGTCCGCTGCAGCCCGACGAACAGCAGGAAGCCGGTGTCGACAGCGGCCTGCTGGTACAGCAGGCCAGCGGGCCCGCTGCACAGGCCGGCGTGCAGGCCGGTGACGTGCTGGTGTCCATCAACGGCACACCCGTGCGCAACATCGAGCAGGTGCGGTCTATGGTGGCTAAATCCGGCAAGTCGGTCGCGCTGCTGATCCTGCGTGGTGACAGCAAGATTTTTGTGCCGCTGAATCTGGGCTGATCACCGGCGAAGCAGAATGGATCAAGCCTGCATCGCTCGGATCGCGCTGCGTCCCGGGTTCGCCGTGGCTGGTAAGGCTTTAACTCCCCACTCCCAACCCCCCGCCCTTCCCTCGCCCCGCTGGGCGAGAGAAGGGAGCCTCATTTGGCCGCGTGTGCTGCGCTCGCGTGCAAACATGACGGTCTGTTGGGATTCCCGTGCAGGAAGCGCTTCGCGCTTCCTGCACTCCGGACTCTGTCCCCGCATTGATTTCTCCCCCACCCTTCTGTATGCGCCGAGGAGCGCAGGGCCAGACGGATCAGGGCGAGCGAT
>JAZKIE010000364.1:0-2552 GCA_040385025.1 Pseudomonadota bacterium
CAATGCACTGGCTCCCGCAGTGGCCGCTGATATTTCTGCCCACCAGCAGGGCGTGTTGATCAAGGGGACGATCCAGAAAGGCGACTACGCCAAGATCATCCAGTTCGTCCGGCACCCCGACAACTATGGGCGTTTTGCGCGATCTGTTTTTCTGGACTCCCCGGGCGGCGATTTCGATGAGACCGTCAAGATTGCCCGCCTGCTTGAGAAAAGCCACGCGGCAACCCATGTGGTTTCTGGCGCCCGTTGTTACAGCGCCTGTTTTATTTTATGGATGAGCGGCGTCAGTCGCCATGTGCCCAGCAGCGCAAGCCTGGGGGTGCACCGGATCAACGTGAAGGTGAACGGACAGACCATGGACCCGGCGTCCGAGCGCTTTGCCAGCATCGCCCGCGGTGTCGAAAATTACATGGCCGCGCTCGGCACGCCGCGCACCATCCTGGACAAGATGAACGCCACCGCTTCGGCCAATATGTTTGTCATCAGCCAGCGCTGGCTGGCCGACCAACACCTGCTGGTGGCACTGTCGTACCGCATGGGGTTTATGGACGCCGCCCAGACGCATTGCGGGCCGGAGCCCTATGCGGCTGCTGTCAAAGAAAAAACGCCCATGACCGACGAAGAGGCGCGAGGCTGGGGCGCGCAGATCAAGCACTGGATGGGGTGCGCCGACGAGCTGAGAGCCCGCAATCAGAAAGCTGACGTTCTGACCATTGCGGCCCTGCTCGACGATTCAGACGCCAACTGAGATCAGCGCCGACCCGGCGAATACACTGCGCCGGACCCCTCCTTCTCACTTCGACCCTTCGACAGGCTCAGGACAGGCCAAGCTCAGGAGGATGATCGGAAGACGCAGCGAGCAACTGCGGGACTCTTGAGCCAAGCAGGGGCCGCAGGCGCAGCGGCCCCCAAGGGGCTGGAGCCTGCGGCTCCAAAGCTGCTTGAGCAGGTTTGGACAGGCGACAGAGGCGAAGCGTCTCGCGAGCCGCGGCCTGCAAGGCCTCGAGAGTTACACGCAGTGAACGAACGTGGGGGCTATATCCCCTCCTGAATCCATTGCGCTGCCTTCTCGGCAATCATCAGGGTGGGGGAGTTGGTGTTGCCGCTGGTGATGAGCGGCATCACGCCGGCATCGATCACGCGCAAGCCAGTGATGCCGCGCACCCGCAAGTGTGCGTCCACCACCGCCATCGGGTCATCCGCCCTGCCCATTTTGGTGGTGCCCACCGGGTGGAAGATGGTGGTGGCAATGTCACCCGCCAGGCGCGCCAGGTCTTCATCACTTTGAAACTGCACGCCCGGGCGAAACTCTTCGGGCTGGTAGCCGGCCAGCGCGCTCTGGCTCACGATGCGGCGCGTGACGCGCAGGGAGTCGGCCGCGACCTGCCGGTCTTCGGGTGTGCTCAGGTAGTTGGGCGCAATCGCCGGTGCGTCTTCAAACCGGGCGCTCTTGATCTGCACCGTGCCCCGGCTGGTCGGGTTCAGGTTGCAGACGCTGGCCGTGAAGGCGTTGAAGCTGTGCAGCGGCTCGCCAAAAGCATCCAGCGACAGCGGCTGGACGTGGTACTCAATGTTGGGGTAAGGCTGGTCGGGTGAGCTGCGCGTGAAAGCGCCGAGTTGCGATGGCGCCATGCTCATCGGGCCGGTTTGCCTGAAGGCGTATTCGAGCCCGATTTTGGCCTTGCCCCAGAGCGAGCTGCCCAGGGTGTTGAGCGTGAAGTTGTTGATCTTGCTGCCCGACAGCTTGTTGACCTTGTAGACCGAGCGGATCTGCAGGTGATCCTGCAGGTTGGCGCCCACGCCGGGCAGGTCGGTCACGACCGGGATGCCGTGTTGTTGCAGCAGCGCCGCGGGCCCGATGCCAGAGAGCTGCAAAATTTGCGGTGAACCTATGCTGCCGGCGCTCAGGATGACCTCACCCAGCTTGCCATGCGCCTTGCCGGAGTCGCGCGTGGCAAAAGCCAGGACGTTTTCCTGGCCGGTCCAGACCTGCACGCCGGTGCAGCGCTGGCTGCCGTCGGCCTGCCGTTCAATCACCAGTTTGCTGACCTGCGCGCTGGTCCACATCTCAAAATTCGGGCGGCCAAAGCAGGCGGGCCGCAGAAAGGCCTTGGCGGTGTTCCAGCGCCAGCCATTTTTCTGGTTGACTTCAAAGTAGCCCACGCCTTCGTTGTCGCCGCGGTTGAAGTCATCGGTCGCAGGAATGCCCGCCTGCTGCGCGGCTGCAGAAAAAGCGTCCAGCAAGTCCCAGCGAAGCCGCTGTTTGTCGACACGCCATTCCCCGCCTGATTTGCGGTGGCGCAGCGTTTTCTGATAAGGCACAGCCGGATCCTGCATCAGCGCCGGTGCCGTACCGCGTGCACCGTGCATGGCGCTGGCGCCCTTGTAGTGGTCCTCATGCAGCATGAAGTAGGGCAGGGCATGGTCCCAGCGCCAGGCGTTGTCGCCGGTCAATTGCGCCCACTGGTCGTAGTCACGCGCCTGGCCGCGCATGTAAATCATGCCGTTGATGCTGGAGCAGCCGCCCAGCGTCTTGCCGCGCGGGTAGCGCA
>JAZKIE010000365.1:0-2806 GCA_040385025.1 Pseudomonadota bacterium
GAGTTTGCGCGCGGCGTGACGGGCGCGCAGGCCGGACCCTACAAAGGCATCGGCGAGTTTCACCTGTATGACAGCGCCAATGCCAACGGTCCGGTCGCGAAGAAACTGATGCAGTTTGCCGAGAAGAACAACCTGGCCATCCTCTCTCATGTGGACGACGTGGCCATCGACCTGCTGATGGCGCATGCACCCAAAGCGCGGCTGATCTGGGCGCACACCGGCATTGGTGGTGCGCCGGCTGCGCGCGTGGACGCGCTGTTTACGCGTTACCCGACGCTGATTGGCGAGCTGTCTTACCGGCCCGGCCTGACCTGCGACAGTGGCAAGCTGTGCCCCGAGTGGCGCGCGCTGTTGCTCAAGTACCCCAGCCGCTTCATGATCGGCTCGGACACCTGGGTCAACCAGCGCTGGCAGTATTACGACGAGCTCATGAAGGGTTACCGCGTGTGGCTGGGTGACCTGCCGCCCGATGTGGCACGAAAAGTCGGCTGGGACAACGGTGCCTCGCAGTTTGGCGTGAAGTAATTTTCCGGCAGCTTCGTCAAAGTCAGGAAAAGCGTGTGACCCTGCATTTGCATTACTACCCGAGCACCGCCGCCATGGTGCCGCACATCGTGCTCGAAGAAATCGGCGCACCTTACCAGCGCGTGCTGGTGGACCGCATGCAAAACGCCCACAAGGCGCCGGGCTATATCAAGCTCAACCCGAACGGGCTGATCCCGGTGCTGGTTGATGGCGGTCTTGTGCTGTACGAAACCGCCGCGATCTGCCTGCATCTGTGCGACACCCACCCCGAAGCGGGCCTGGCCCCACCGCTGGGCACGGCAGAGCGCGCGCATTTCTACAAATGGCTGATGTGGCTGACCAATACGCTGCAGGCGACGCTGATCACCTATTTTTATCCCGAGCGCTCGGTGGCTCCGGGCAATCACGCAGGCGCTGCCGAGGTCAAGGCGCAGGCCGAAGCAAAAATCGGCGCCATGCTGGACCAGCTCGATGCAGAACTGGCAGACCACGGCGGTCCCTGGTTTGCCGGCGAGGTTTACAGCGCGTTGGATGCCTACGTGTTCACGTTGTGCCGCTGGACGCGCAACTTCTCATCGCCTGCCGCCCGCACGCGGCCGCAACTGGGCCCCTATTTGCAGCGCATGTTGGCCCGGCCTGCGGTGCAGCGCGTGTTCGCTGCCGAAGAACTGGCGCCGCCTTTTGTTTAGGCCTCACCTCAGCGTGAGGTTCTGGCCAGATACTGCTTGCGCCAGAACACCGTCACCACGACGACCACCAGAAGAATCATGAAACCGAACACCCACCAGAAGCCGGTGGCCGTGTGAATCAAGGGCAGGAACTCGAAGTTCATGCCAAAAAAGCCGGTGATCAGGTTCAGCGGCAAAAACACCGCGGTCAGCGCGGTCAGCGTGCGCATGATGCTGTTGGTGCGGTTGCTCTGCGCACTGAAGTGAATTTGCACCACGGTTTCGGCCGACTGTTCGAGCCGGCGCGCATGGTGCACCACCCGCTGGATGTGTTCGATCACGTCGCGGGCGCGCGCCACCATCTGGTCGCGGCGTGTCTGTGCGAGCTGGGCATCGGCGGCAAACGACGACATCGGCTGTTCACGCAGCGAGTCCAGCCATTCCTGCATCGCGTCATGCTGTTCGTCGCACAGGTCTTCCAGCACATGCAACTGGCTGCGCGCGCCCATCAGTGCGCCCCAGTTGATGACGCGCGAATTCGGTTTGAGCAGTTCGGCTTGCCAGTGTTCGAGCTGGGTCGTCAGTTCCTTGCGCACATCCAGGTAGCTGTCGACCATGGCGTTGACCATGCGCAGCACCAGGTCGGCCGGGCTGGTCGGTATGCGGCTGCGCGCCGAGACGGTGTCCACGCTGAACTTGGCGTCTGTCAGCGAGCGTTCGATGAAACTTTTGGCGGTGTAGCAGCCGCGCGGGTGCACGCTGATCAAGAGCCGGTCGAACACCACAAAGCCCACCGCGCGCGAACTGATGCGGTTGAAGGCGGCCAGGCCGCCGCGCGGTTTGATGCGCGGCTGCCCGCCCTGGCCGTGGTAAGCCTCGATGGCGGCTTCGTGCTCGGCCTCGGCGCGTGTCTCCACCTGGGTCGCCAGCCGCCGGAAGATGATCAGGTCGTAGATCGAGGTGAAGTCGTAGTGTGAGGGGTGGGCGGCGTTGCCGAGGTCCTGGCAATGCAGATCAAGCAGGGCCGAGCCGCCGATTTTTTGCGCGGCCTGTTGCATGAAGGGCAGGTGATTTTCGAACTCGTCGCGGTCAAAAAACAACCAGACGAAACCATCGGTCGGCGGCTGCGCGGGCAGGGCGTCCGAGAAGCGCAGGCTGTCGGCGGTGAATTCAACAATTTGCACGGTGTCTGTCCAGTTCGAAGCTAAATTGGCCTGTGGCCCTTATCCGTCATGCGCAAGCAGCTATGTTTTTTGTAGCAAACGGGCGGCCGCCACGGCAAAGTAGGTCAGCACGCCGTCGGCACCGGCGCGCTTGAAAGCCAGCAGGCTTTCCATCATCACCGCGTCATGGTCGAGCCAGCCGTTTTGCGCGGCGGCCTTGAGCATCGCGTATTCCCCGCTGACCTGGTAGGCAAAGGTCGGCACGCCAAACTCGTCCTTGACGCGGCGCACCACGTCCAGGTAAGGCATGCCGGGTTTGACCATCACCATGTCGGCGCCCTCGGCAATGTCCATCGCGACTTCGCGCAGGGCTTCGTCGCTGTTGCCCGGGTCCATCTGGTAAACCTTTTTATCGGCCTTGCCGAGGTTGCCGGCGGAGCCCACCGCATC
>JAZKIE010000366.1:0-1751 GCA_040385025.1 Pseudomonadota bacterium
AGCTCTCGGCGATCAAGCGCCTGTGCAAGCAGTTCAACATCGACGATGAGCGTTTTCCGCCCAAGCAACTGATGTGGTTCATCGCCGGCTGCAAGGAAGACGGTCAGCGTGCCAAGGACGTGGTGGTGCGGGATGAGGAAACGCGTAAAAAAGCCGAGATTTATGCGCTCTATGAAGAACAGTGCCAGCGCGAAGGCGTGGTGGACTTCGGCGAGCTGATGCTGCGCAGCTACGAGCTGCTGCGCGACAACGCGCCGGTTCGCGAGCACTACCAGCGGCGCTTTCGCCACATCCTGATCGACGAGTTCCAGGACACCAACAAGCTGCAGTACGCCTGGATCAAGATGCTGGCCGGGCAGGGCGATGATGCTGCCGCTGGCGTGCATGCCATGCCGGGCGGCTCGGTGGTGGCGGTCGGCGACGACGACCAGAGCATTTATGCCTTTCGCGGCGCGCGGGTCGGCAACATGGCTGATTTTGTGCGTGAGTTCGGCGTGCAGCACCAGATCAAGCTGGAGCGCAATTACCGCAGCTTCGGCAACATCCTCGATTCGGCCAACGAACTGATCAGCCACAACAGCAAACGCCTGGGCAAAAATCTGCGCACCGAGGCCGGCCCGGGCGAGCCGGTGCGGGTGTTCGAGGCTACCTCGGATTTTGCAGAAGCCCAGTGGTTTGTTGACGAGGTGCGGCAACTGGTACGCGACGGCACCGAGCGCAAGGAGATTGCGCTGTTGTATCGCAGCAATGCGCAAAGCCGGGTCATGGAGACCGCACTCTTCAACAACGCCATTCCCTACCGCGTCTACGGCGGCCTGCGCTTTTTCGAGCGCGCCGAGATCAAACATGCGCTGGCCTATTTGCGTCTGATGGACAACCCGCATGACGACACCAGCTTCATGCGCATCGTCAACTTTCCGCCGCGCGGCATCGGCTTGCGCAGCATCGAGCAGTTGCAGGATGTGGCGCGCGCCGCCGGCTGTTCGCTGCACGATGCGGTCAGCGCTGTGCCGGGCAAGGCTGGCGCCAACCTGGGCGCTTTTGTCGCCAAACTCGATGTGTTGCGCGAACAGACGCCGGGCCTGAGCCTGCGCGAGATCATCGAGCTGGTGCTGCAGCACAGCGGGCTCGAAGAACATTACAAGCTCGAAAAAGAAGGCCAGGACCGGCTGGAAAACCTGGGTGAGCTGGTCAACGCCGCCGAGTCCTTTGTCAGCATGGAAGGTTTTGGGCGTGATGCCGTGGCATTGCCGGTCGATGAACTTGGCGTCCCCTTGTCGCAGTCGCCGGCCAGCCAGGGGTTGGACCCGTCTGCGCCGCTGGGCGACGAGCCGCTGCCGGAGCTGCTGGCGCCCGACCAGGAAACCGGCGAAACCCTGTCGCCGCTGGCCGCCTTCCTGACGCACGCCGCGCTGGAGTCGGGTGACAACCAGGCCCAGGCCGGGCAGGACGCGGTGCAACTGATGACCGTGCATTCATCCAAGGGCCTGGAGTTCGACTGCGTGTTCATCTCCGGCCTGGAAGACGGCATCTTTCCGCATGAAAACTCCCTCAGTGACGCCGGTGGCATCGAGGAAGAACGCCGGCTGATGTACGTGGCGATCACGCGCGCGCGCCAGCGCCTCTACCTGAGCCATTCGCAGACGCGCATGTTGCACGGCCAGACCCGCTACAACCTCAAAAGCCGCTTCTTCGACGAGCTGCCGGAGGCGGCCCTCAAATGGATCACGCCGAAAAACCAGGGTTTCGCA
>JAZKIE010000367.1:0-1947 GCA_040385025.1 Pseudomonadota bacterium
GGCGGCCACAAGATCGTGGCGGCACAACTGCCCACGGTGTTTGGCGCTTCGCTGGTCGAACTGGCGCGCCTGCTGCGCGAACACCGGCCCGCGCTGGTGATGTGTGTGGGGCAAGCCGGCGGGCGCGCCGCGATCTCGCTCGAACGCATCGCCATCAATGTCAATGACGCGCGTATTGCCGACAACGCTGCCGCGCAACCGGTGGACACACCCGTGGTGACGGGCGGACCCGCGGCTTATTTCACAACGCTGCCGATCAAGGCCATGTTGTTGGCGCTGCAGGGCGAGGGGATCGCCGCCGAGGTGTCGCAAACCGCCGGCACCTTTGTCTGCAACCATGTTTTTTATGGATTGATGCACCATCTCGCCACGCGCCGCGGCTTCAAGCGCGTGCGCGGCGGTTTTGTCCATGTGCCCTGGCTGCCCGAACAAGGCCAGCCCAGCATGAGCACCGATGAACTGGTGCGCGGCCTGCGGCTGCTGATTGCCACAGCACTGGCCACGCCACAGGACATCGCCCAGGGCGCGGGCGCAATCAGTTAGATTCGGGAGTTTGAGGCTCGTCGCGCACCAGCCGCCACATCAGCCAGGTGCCCAGCAGCGCGTTGGACAGCGCAAAACCGCCTACCACGATCATGGCAAGGGTATTGAGGGGGCGGTTTTGCACAATCCAAGCCAACGCAGCCGACAAGGCGTTGAGCGCCAGCATCATCCAGAACAGGGGATTGCGCGGTTGAATCAGGCGGGACAACTTCATGGCGGTCATGCTAACCGCATTTGTGTCCTGTCCCGGCGGCCGCCGGGACTGTTGTTAGCGGTGCGTGCTGAAAGAAACCGGGATGAAGCCCTGGCTGCTGCCAGCCGCTATCGCATTGCCGCGGCTGAAGCTTGCGCTGTTGTCAGCCATCGTGGTCACCCTGGCTGCACGGTCGGGAGCGGCTTGCGCCTGAATCATGCATTTGTTGAGTTCCGAGCCACCCAGCGTTTCCATGCACTGCACGATTGCAGTGCGCTGCGTCGCCAGCATCGATTCGCGGAGCTCGGCTTTTTTGACCTGGCCGCTCGCCACCGTCGCCATGCCGACCAGCAAGCCGATCACCAGCAACAAACCGACGCCGGCAAAAATGGTTTCGCGTGACACGTTGTGGATTTTGGGCAAGTGGCTGGAAAACATGGAAAGCTCCTGGTGACGACTGATTCGATAGTAGGCAGGCGGAAGGCCCGGACAACCCGGTGCACAACGCGTGGCGCTGTAGGAGAAAACCGCCTGGCCCCATGCGCTTTCCGGCTTACCATCCCGGGCATGAAAGACGCATCCCCCCTGCTGGACGCCCGGCAAACTGCTGCCCGCCTGCCCTACCCTGCGCTGGTCGCAGAAATCGTGAGGCTGCTGGGAGATGACTCGGTACAGGTGCCGGAGCGGCTGGTGCAGCCCTTGACCGGGGGCGGCAGCCTGTTTGTCATGCCGGCCATGGACAACCACGTAGCCATCACCAAACTCATCACTTTCACACCGGCCAATGCCGGCACGCCGCGCGCAACCATCCAGGGCGATGTGGTGGTGTTTGACATTGCCAGCGGCGCGCGCCGGCTGGTGCTGGACGGCCCGACGGTCACCGCCAGGCGCACCGCTGCGGTGTCGCTGCTCGCCGCGCGGCGGCTGGCGCCCAACACAAGCGGGCCGCTGCTGATCGTCGGCGCGGGCGTGCAGGGCCTGGCACACCTGGAGGCGTTTGCCGAAGGCCTGGGCGTCACTGAGGTGGTGATCGCCTCGCGCAGCCTGGCCAGCGCGCAAGCACTCACCGCCCACGCGCAAACGCTGGGCCTGCGCGCGCGGGTCACGCAGGACGCCAACGCGGCGCTGGCCGACTGCCCGCTGGTGGTGACCTGCACACCGGCCAGCAGCGTGGTGCTGGAGGCCTTGCCGCGACGCGATGGTTTTATCAG
>JAZKIE010000368.1:0-1595 GCA_040385025.1 Pseudomonadota bacterium
GCGCAACGCCGCATGGCGCCCGCGCAGTAGCTTTATGGCTTGTCCGGAAGCAGGCAGGCCTCGGCAAACTGCAGGTCATTGTCTTTCGCAAAATTGATCGCAAAGTCCCAGGCCATGGGCTCGGCCTCGCGCAGTTCGCTGTTGACCACCACACATTTGACGCCGTTGATCACCGTCGGCACGCACCAGGGGGAATAGGTCAGGTGGCTGCCCGGTTGCGGCCCGCCCGGACGGAACTGGCTCATCACCCCGCACAGCCGGTCGGCCCAGTCGCTGGGGCGAAAGGTCTTGCCGTCGCGGGTGACGCCCTGGATAAAGACTTCTTTGGCGGAGTTGGAGACCATCGGGTTGAAGGTGTGTCGCCTGCCAGAGGCGGGGATATCGCCTCATGCTGCAGTGCACAATGATTCTATCTTATATAAGACTTGGCCCCGGTTCTTGAAGCACCGCGCCGGCGCATCGCTGTGATGCAGCATCGTCACAAAAGGCCGCAAGGCCTGCGCCTAAAATCACTTCAGACCTGCCGCATCGCCCGCAGCCTCCTGTTTTTGCCACGTTCCCGGAGTTTTCCCCATGACCACTGCCCTGCCCGCCCACATCGAAGCCGCTTCCCCGCACGTGATGAACACCTACGGCCGCCTGCCGATAGCGATGTCGCACGGCCAGGGATGCCGCGTTTGGGACGTCAACGGCAAGGAGTACCTGGACGGCCTCGGCGGCATCGCCGTCAACACCCTGGGACACAACCACCCGCGCCTGGTGCCCGCGCTGCAGGACCAGATCGCGAAAATCATCCACAGCTCCAACTACTACCATGTGCCCGGCCAGGAAATACTGGCGGCCAAACTGGTGGAGCTGTCCGGCATGGAAAACGTGTTTTTCTGCTCAACCGGCCTGGAAGCCAACGAAGCCGCGCTGAAGCTCGCGCGCAAGTTTGGCCACGACAAAGGCATAGAGCGCCCTGAAATCGTGGTGTATGAAAAAGCCTTCCATGGCCGCAGCATTGCGACGCTGAGCGCTACTGGCAACCCCAAGGTGCAGGCCGGCTTCGGCCCGCTGGTCGAGGGTTTTATCCGCGTGCCCCTGAACGACGTGGCTGCACTGGAAGCCGCCACGGCGGGTAACCCCAATGTGGTCGCGGTATTTTTTGAGGCCATTCAGGGTGAAGGCGGCATCAATCCCATGGACGCCGCCTACATGCAGCAGGTGCGCAAGCTCTGCGACAAAAACGACTGGCTGCTGATGATTGACGAAGTGCAGTGCGGCATGGGCCGCACCGGCAAGTGGTTTGCCCACCAGTGGGCCGGCATCCAGCCCGACGTGATGCCGCTGGCCAAGGGTCTGGGTTCTGGTGTGCCGATTGGCGCCGTTGTGGCCGGTCCGCGCGCCGCCCACATTTTTGGCCCCGGCAACCACGGCACCACCTTCGGCGGCAACCCGCTGGCCATGCGCGCTGGCATCGAGACGCTGAAGATCATGGAAGAAGACGGCCTGCTGGCCCATGCTGCGAAAGTCGGCGCGCATCTGAAATCGGCGCTGAGCCGCGAACTGGCTGCCGAACTGAAGTCAGGACGTGTCAAGGAAATCCGCGGCTT
>JAZKIE010000369.1:0-4146 GCA_040385025.1 Pseudomonadota bacterium
TTTTCTTATTGAATAAAACCCATGCTCCGTGATTCGCGGACTTCAGGTTTGATCCGGTGCTCGGCTTCAAGCTGGCTGAGGAATTCGTCCACCGTGAATTCCGCTGCAAGAATATCGGTCTGGCGCTTGACCGCCGCAAAGTCGCCGGGGCACAGTTGCTCCAAACGGGCCAGCCGCTCCTGCACCATGGTGGTCAACGCGGCCGCATCACCCGCCAGGGCTTCGGTCACAAACATTTTTTCGCGCTGCGCCGCCGTCAGTGGCATGAATTTGATCTTGAAGGTGAAGCGCCGCAGCGCCGCCTGGTCCAGGCTTTCCAGCAGATTGGTGGTGCAGACAAAAATGCCGTTGAAACGCTCCATGCCCTGCAGCATCTCGTTGACCTCGGTCACTTCATAAGTGCGGTGCGCACCGCGCCTGTCCTGCAAAAAGCTGTCGGCCTCGTCGAGCAGCAGCACTGCTTTCTCGGCCTCGGCCTCAGCGAACATCGCCGCCATGTTCTGCTCGGTCTCGCCCACGTATTTGCTCATCAGGTCGCTGGCCTGCTTGATCATCAGCGGCCTTTCGAGTTCTTTGGCCAGGTGTTCGGCCAGCGCCGTCTTGCCGGTGCCGGGTGCGCCGTAAAAACACAGGGAGCCATGGCTGCGGCTTTTCAGCGCCTGGACGATGCGCGGCACGTCAAAACGCGACTCGACGTTGAGCATGGACAAATCGTAAGTGGTGACACTGCGCCGCCCCGAGGCGTCGGCCTTGTTGCCGAGCGCGAGGTCGGCATTTTTGAGCTGGCGCTCGATCAGCGACTCCATCAGCGCCGTTTGCCCGCCGCCGAGGATGGCCTGCATGCCGGCGCCGCCAGTGTCCTTGCCGGGTTCGCTGGCCAGCTTGGCAAAACGCACCGCGGTGCGGATCTGCGCCGGTGTCAGGCCCTTGCGGGCCGTGAGTCTGGCCACAAAAACATCGCTGACCGATACCCCCTCCAGGGTCTTGCGTACCAGGCCTTCACGCGCGCCCGGTGGCGGCGACTTGAGCTCCAGGTGATAGGCAAAACGGCGCCGGAAGGCCGGGTCGATCTGCTCGATGCGGTTGGTCACCCACAAGGTCGGCACGGTGTTCGATTCGAGAATCTGGTTGACCCAGGCCTTGCCACTGACCGAGCCAGTGGCCGGCGCTACCAATTGGTCGGAGCGGGCCATCAGCTGGGCAGCTTCGCTGGATATCGCCGGAAACACATCCTCCACCTCGTCAAACAGCAGCGCGGCATGGGCGCTGCCCTTGAGGAAAACCTGGGCGATTTGCAACGAGCGGTAGCGGTCGCGCCCGCTCAGCGAATTGCCGTCGCGGTCGGCGTATTCGACCTCGAACAGGTCCAGCCCGGCGGCCTGCGCCACCACCTTGGCCAGCTCGGTCTTGCCGGTGCCGGGCGGGCCGTACAGCAGCACGTTGACGCCAAGCTCTCTGCCGGCCACGGCATTGCGCAGCAGCGCGACCATGACCTGCGCGTCTTCCTGCGCAAATGAAAAGTCCGCCAGCCCCAGGCTGCTGCGATCCACCGGCCGCGTGAACACGGCCATCAGCTCGGTCTGGTCGCGGTACTCGCGCATCAGCACCGGCGGCAGTTTTTCGCTGACCTTCATGAGGTCGGCCAGGTCGGTGATGTTGTGCTCGGAGATCAGGTTTTCGACCATACCGATGCGTTCCAGCCGCGAGCCGGCGCGCAGTGCCTCGGCCACCTCGTTGGCCTTGACGCCCGCCACTTCGGCAATCGCGGCATAGGCTTCCGGCGCGTTGTTGACCTTGAATTCGACCAGCAGGGAGCGCAAGTCGCGCTGGTAACGCGCCAGCGTGCCGTACAGCAGCAGTGCGCGTTCGGCCTGGTTGAGCTGCAGCAGGTTGGCCAGCGCGTCGATGTTTTTTTCAACCAGCGTGGACTGTTTTTTCAGCGCATGGGTCAGCCAGTCGCCGGTGGCGCTCAGCACTGACAGCAGGTCCTTGGGCTGGTCCTTGGCGTGTTCGTCGAGATAAAAAAACAGCGTGCCCTCTTCATAGGGGCCGCGCCAGGCGCCGTGGCGATTCAGGAAGGCGGTGTCGCTGAGGGCCTCGTGGCCGCGCCAGAACTCGTTGTCGCGGCAGCGGCGGCCCAGGAATTCGCGCAGGCGCTGCAGCGCAGGCAGCGGCCACACGAGGTGCCGGCCTGACAGCGACAGCAGGCTGTTGAGGTCACGCCGTACATTGAACTTGGCGCCTTGCCGCGCCGCCAGTGTCAACACAAAATGCGAGCACATCAGGTCCAGCACCGGCGCGTCCTTCAGGCCGGGAGACAGCAGCAGCTGACCGTGCTTGTCGGCACCCAAACGCTTGCTCATCGATGGACCTCCGGCGTGGAAGGAAAAACCATCTGCGCCATCAGGCGCAGACGACATATGCCTAACCATAACGCAGCTTGAAGCATCATGGAAGACACTGCGTGAATGCCCGCGTGTGGATTGCGCCACAAAACCCGCCACAATCGGTGCTCCCGCAAAAATGCCGTGACAGCCCCACCCGCCAGGAGCACCATGCTTGGATTCGCCGATATTGAAGCCGCCGCCGTCCGACTGCAGGGCCAGTTGCTCGATACCCCCTGCGTTGCGTCAAAAACGCTGTCGCAGATCACCGGCGCGGACGTCTTTCTGAAGTTCGAGAACCTGCAGTACACCGCCTCCTTCAAGGAGCGCGGCGCCTGCAACAAACTGGTGCAGCTGACGGCTGAAGAACAGCGCCGCGGCGTGATTGCCATGAGCGCCGGCAACCATGCGCAAGGCGTGGCCTACCATGCGCAGCGGCTGGGCCTGCGGGCCGTGATTGTCATGCCGCGTTTCACCCCCGGCGTGAAGATTGACCGCACCCGCGGCTTCGGCGCGGAAGTGGTGCTGCACGGCGACACGCTGGAAGAATCCCGCAGCCACGCGCTGGAGTTGGCGCAGCGCGAAGGCCTGGTGTTTGTTCACCCTTACGACGATGAAGCCATTGTCGCGGGGCAAGGCACGGTGGGCCTGGAAATGTTGCGCACGGTGCCGGAGCTCGACACCCTCATCGTCGCCGTAGGCGGCGGGGGCCTGATCGCCGGCATGGCGACGGCGGCGAAGGCGCTCAAGCCGGGCATCGAAATCATCGGTGTGCAAACCTCGCGCTTTCCGGCCATGGTCAACGCCATCAAGGGCACGCAGCACCCGCAAGGCGGCAGCACGATTGCCGAAGGCATTGCCGTCGGCACGCCGGGCGTCATCCCGCAGGCCATCATTGCGCGGCTGGTGGATGACCTGGTGCTGGTGGACGAAGGTGACATCGAGCAGGCCATGGTGATGCTGCTGGAGATCGAAAAGACCCTGGTTGAGGGCGCCGGTGCCGCCGGCCTGGCCGCGCTGCTCAAGTACCCGCAGCGCTTCCGCGGAAAAAAGGTCGGTCTGGTGCTGTGCGGAGGCAACATTGATCCGCTGCTGCTGGCGGCCATCATCGAGCGCGGCATGGTGCGCGCCGGCCGGTTGGCCCGCATCCGCGTCAGCGCGCGAGACGTGCCGGGCTCGCTGGCGAAGATCACTGCTACGGTGGCCGGCGCGGGCGCCAACATCGACGAGGTGCACCATCAGCGCGCATTCACCATGCTGTCGGCGCAGAACGTCGACATCGAACTGGTGATTCAGACACGCGGGCGCGAACATATTGCTCAGGTGCTGGCCGTTCTCCGGGAGGCTGGGTTTGAAGCGGAGGAACAACTGTGAATACTGAAACACTGCAGGCCGCGCTGCCGGAATATTTTGCGCCCTGGGTTCAGGCCCTGGGCTTGAAGGTCGAGGCTTTCGACGGCCAGAGCGTGACTCTGCGCCTGCCGCAGAACGCTGCGCTGTCGCGTGTGGGCGACATGCTTTGCGGCCAGGCCATGATGGCCGCCGCCGACACCGCCATGGTGCTGGCCCTGATCAACCATTTCGGCGAATTCAGGCCTTGCACCACGGTGCAGATGAACAGCAGCTTCCTCAAGCCACTCTCGCGACAGGATGCCCTGATCGAAGCGCGCGTGTTGCGCGCCGGCAAGTCGCTGGCCTTCGGCGAGATCGACATCCGCGGCGCCGATGACGGCAAAAGTGTGAGCCGGGCAACAACAACCTA
>JAZKIE010000370.1:0-3108 GCA_040385025.1 Pseudomonadota bacterium
ACACTCATCTTGAGTTCGATGCAGTCGGTCCTTTTGAGCATGACGAAATAACCGCCAGTGGGGTTCGGCGTGGTGGGTACATAAACGCTCATGTAGTCGCCACTCAGGTGATTGGCAACATCGCCGCCCGGCACGCCGGTCTGAAAGGCGATGGTCCACACGCCCTCCCGCGGCCATTGCACCAGCAGGGCCTTGCGGAAGGCATTGCCGTTTTCGGAAAACAGCGTGTCCGACACCTGCTTGACGCTGGAATAAATCGACCGGACGATGGGGATGCGGCTGAGCAGGGCATCCCACCAGCGCACCAGCTTCTTGCCGAAAAAATTGGTGGCGACAGCGCCTATGGACAGCACGATGGCCAGCGCCAGCAACACGCCGAATCCCGGAATGTGAAAGCCCAGCAAGGTGTCCGGCTGCCAGGCACCCGGCAGGATCTGCAGGGTCTGGTCCAGCGTGCTGATGACCCAGTTGAGCAACCACACGGTGACGGCCAGCGGCACCAGCACCAGCAGCCCGGCCAGCAACCATCGGCGAATAGCGGCCATCAGCTCGCCTTGGTCGTGGTGGAGCCGGAGCCACCCGCCGGCGTTGCGGCGGCGGCTGGCGCCGGCGCAGCCGCAGGCTTGGTGGCGGACTCGGCTGGTTTGCTGTCAGCCGGCGCTGCGGCAGGCGCTTCGCTGCCACTGACCGGCGGGACGGCCGTCGCGCCGCCACCGCCACCGCCACGGAAATCGGTCACATACCAGCCTGAGCCCTTGAGCTGAAAACCGGCAGCGGTCAGCTGCTTTTTGAACGCAGGCGCGCCGCACTGGGGGCAGTCGGTCAGCGGCGCATCGGACATTTTTTGTAAAACGTCCTTGGAATGCCCGCAGGACTCGCATTTGTAGGCGTAAATTGGCATGGTGCTGGAAGGTTTTATCGGGCGTCGCGCTCCTGCGGGAAGCGCAGGATGCAAAACCCTCAATTATAGGCGCGGGCACGTGCCCCGGCGCCTCAGGGTGCATTTGGCTGCTCCCTGTGCCCGCTTGCCAGCGCTGATCAGGCTTCGGTGCTCAGGCGGTGGTGGCTGCCGCGGCTGTTTTCAATGGTTTGCGGCGTGAGTGATCCCACCAGCATGCCCAGTGTGGCGGCCAGCACGCCGGCCAGTTGGGCCGGAAACTGCTCGCCCAGCGTGCTGAAAGTGAACAGCAGCCAGACCCCGATACCGCAGACCACGGAAAAAATCGCGCCCTGGGTGCTGGCTTTTTTCCAGTACAGGCCGGCCACCAGCGGGACGAAGGCGCCAACCAGCGGCACTTGGTAGGCGCCCGACACCATCTCGTAAATCGAGGTGCCCTGCATGAAGATGGCATAGGCCAGCACCAGGCCGCTGAACACCAGCACCGTGGTGCGCATCAGCTTGAGCTCGTGTTTGTCGCTCATGCGCGGCTTGAACTGGCGCCAGATGTTCTCGACAAAAGTCACGCTGGGCGCCAGCAGGGTTGCCGAGGCGGTGGACTTGATGGCCGACAGCAGCGCGCCGAAGAAAAGCACCTGCATGACAAAAGGCATCTTCTCCAGCACCAGGGTGGGAAGAATTTTCTGCGGATCGTCCTTGAGCAGCTCGGCGGTTTGCTCCGGCATGATGATCAATGCGCTGGCCACCAGAAACATGGGCACAAAGGCAAACAGGATGTAGCAGACGCCGCCTATCACCGGCCCTTTGGTCGCGGCGCCCTGGCTGTTGGCCGACATCACGCGCTGGAAAACGTCCTGCTGCGGGATGGAGCCCAGCATCATGGTGATGGCTGCGGCGAAGAAAAACACCATGTCGCGGAAATTGGGCTCGGGCCAGAACTTGAACAGCTCCCGGCTGGTGGCCAGGGTGATCACCTTGTCGGCGCCGCCCGCCAGGTTGCCGGCAAACACGGCCAGCACCGCCAGCCCGACGACCAGCACAATCACCTGGATGAAGTCGGTCACGGCCACCGACCACATGCCGCCGAACAGCGTATAGGCCAGCACAGAAGCCGTGCCTATCAGCATGCCCGCCGTGGGGCTGATGGCGCCGCCCGACAGGATGTTGAACACCAGCCCCAGCGCGGTGACCTGCGCGGCGACCCAGCCCAAGTAACTCACCATGATGATGATGGAGCAGGCCACCTCGATGGTGCGGCCGAAACGCTCGCGGTAGTAGTCGCTGATGGTCAGCAGCGACATCTTGTAGAGCTTGCCCGCAAAGAACAGGCCGACCAGGATCAGGCAGGTGCCGGCGCCAAAGGGGTCTTCCACCACACCGCCCAGCCCGCTGTTGACAAACTTGGCCGGGATGCCCAGCACGGTTTCCGAGCCAAACCAGGTCGCGAAGGTTGTGGTCACGATCATGATCAGCGGCAGATTGCGCCCGGCAACCGCGTAGTCCGTGGTGTTTTTGACGCGCCTGGCGGCGTACAGTCCAATGATGATGGTGATCAGAAGATAGACAAAAACCAGGGTCAAGAGCACAGCGGCCTCCTCAAGAATGCGTGATTATCACCACATTTTTACCGCCTAAAAAAGGCGGATGCGCAGCACCAGCTGCATGGCAAGCAGGCCCAATGCAAAACCCAGGCCACCGTAGATCAGGCTTTGCAACAACCTGTTGGTGCGTTTTTGCTCCTGCAGCAGCTCCTGGAGCTCCCGACGGTTGCCGCCGGACTGGTTTTTCAGGTATTGCTGCAACAGGCGCGGCAGGCCGGGCAGCAGCTTGGCATAGGTCGGCGCCTCGGCCTTGAGCTGCTCCAGCAGCTTTTCGGGGCCGACCTGCTCCAGCATCCAGGTCTCGAGAAACGGTTTTGCCGTGCTCCACAGGTCCAGATCAGGATCGAGCTCGCGGCCCAGGCCTTCGATGTTGAGCAGGGTTTTCTGCAGCAACACCAGTTGCGGCTGGATCTCCACATGGAAACGCCGCGAGGTCTGGAACAGGCGCATCAGCACCATGCCCAGTGAAATTTCCCTGAGCGGGCGGTCGAAGTAGGGTTCGCAGCAGGCACGAATCGCCGACTCCAGCTCGTCGACGCGTGTTTGCGGCGGCACCCAGCCCGACTCGATATGCAGCTCGGCCACGCGTTTGTAGTCGCGCTGGAAGAA
>JAZKIE010000371.1:0-4220 GCA_040385025.1 Pseudomonadota bacterium
CTGGGCACCTACTGGCTGGTCAGAAACACCCCCGAATCGCTGCCGGCTGAAGGCCAGAAAGTCATCAGCAGCGAGCCGGACTATTACATGCGCAACTTTGGCATCAAGACCTTTGATGACGCCGGCCAGCTCAAGAGCGATGTCACGGGCATCGAGGTGCGCCACTATCCCGATACCGACACGCTGGAGATCGACAAGGCGCTGATCCGCAGCTACAGCCTCGAAGGCCGGCTGACAACCTCGACCGGGGACCGCGCGCTGACCAATGGCGACGGCTCCGAAGTCCAGCTGATTGGCAATGCCCGCGTGGTGCGGGATGCATCGCTGAATCCGGAGGGCAGGGAAGTTCCCCGGCTGGAGTTCCGCGGTGAGTTTTTGCATGTGTTTGTCAACGAAGAGCGCGTGAAATCGCATTTGCCGGTGGTCATCAAGCGCGGCGCCGACGAGTTTGAGGGCGACACCTTTGCCTACGACAACATGGACCGGGTGGCCGACCTGAAAGGGCGTGTCAAAGGTGTGCTGGTGCCCCGAAAAGCGGCAGGCAGCGTGCCCTGAACCGCCGGTCTTTATCCAACCACGGCGCGAAGGCCTTGCCCATGTCCCTGTCCAGACTCGTTTTTATCACCGGCGCGTCCAGCGGCATTGGCCAGGCGCTGGCGCTGCGGTTTTCCAGGGCGGGTTATCGGCTGGCCCTGGTGGCGCGCCGCACGGCCGAAGTCCAATCGTGGGCTCTGGCCCAGGGAATAAGCGTGGACAGCTATGAAATATATAGCGCGGACGTGTCCCATCCGGAGAGCATTGTGGCTGCAGGCCAGGCCTGCATCGCGTCCCAGGGGCTGCCCGATGTGGTGATTGCCAACGCTGGCATCAGCATCGGCATGGACACCGCCGCGCGGGAAGACCTCGACGTGATGGCGCAGACCTTTGCCACCAACAACACCGGCCTGGCTGCGACCTTTCACCCCTTCGTGGATGCCATGGTGCAACGCGGCTCGGGCGCTCTGGTCGGTATCGGCAGCGTCGCGGGCATTCGCGGCTTGCCCGGTCATGGGGCGTATTGCGCCAGCAAGGCGGCGGTCATTGCCTATTGCGAAAGCCTGCGCGGAGAGTTGCGCGCTGCGGGGGTGAAGGTGGTGACGCTGTGCCCTGGCTACATCGACACACCGCTGACACAGAAAAACCGCTACGCGATGCCTTTTTTGATGCAGCCCGACGCCTTTGCCGACAAGGCATTGCATGCCATCGAGGCGGGCGTCAGTTACCGCGTGATTCCCTGGCAAATGGGTGTGGTGGCCAAGTTGCTGCGCCTGTTACCGAACGCCGTGTTCGACAAGGCGCTTTCCGGCCGGCCCCGCAAGCACCGGCAAGGTGCGGACCGGTAACACTTCAGCGCGGGCTTGCGCCGGCTGTGTTTTCGCAGACGCCGTCAGACGCCGGGGGCAACCGGGTCAGCGAACAACGCTGAGGTAGGCGAAGGCCGCACGGCGCAACTCCCGCGCCTGGCGCGGGTTGCGGCCGGCGCGATCACCGGCACGCTCCATCAATTGGCGCGCGACGCCCGAAGTTGATGCTGGCGTGCGGCGTGCAGGCATGAAACGAAGAAAAAAAGCAGTCAAGCGGTTCATATCAAAGTCACCCACAAGAGGTGAAAAGTTGCGATGACTCAAGATTAAGGGTTTTCCCTTGGTTTGCAAGTCGCCCAGTGGCCGATTTGCATGCGCAACACGCATAGTTTGGCCCGCTGCCGACATGGGCCTGTCGCCTGGCCGGGGTGCCGGCGCTATCCCGCACAATCGGTGGGTGAAGATTCAGCTTTTGTCCGACCTGCACCTGGAGTCCAACCCGCATTTTGTGGCGCAGCCTGTGCCCGGTGCCGACCTGTTGGTGCTGGCTGGCGATATTGGGTCGTACCAGAGCGGCTCCTTGCTCAAGGACAGCGACTTCGGCCTGGCGCGGTTTTCACCCCTGCCGCTTGCCCAGGGTGGCGCCGCCTGGCCCACGCCGGTGCTGTTTATCCCCGGCAACCACGAGTACGACGGCCTGGACTTTGACGCCACCCACGCGCGGCTGCGCGAAAGCTGCGAACGTCTCGGAATCCTCTGGCTGGAGCAGCAGACGGTGGTTTTGCAAGGGCTGCGTTTTATCGGCAGCACCCTGTGGGCCGACTTCGATGCGCTGAGCGCCGAAGCGACCGGCGCCGGCGAGATCAGCCTGGGCGAGCAGCTCAAGGCCCGCGAAAAAGCCTTTCGCGCCGCCAATTTTTACCTTCGCAAAAACCACGCCTTTCAAGAGGGCCAACCGATGCTGGCCGACGCCGTGCGCGAACGTGGCCTGCAAAGCCAGGCCTGGCTGCGGCAGGCGCTGGCCCAGCCCTTTGCCGGCCCGACCGTGGTGGTCACCCACTTCGCACCGAGTTTGCTGAGCGCCGATCCGCGTTATGGCCTGGCGCCCGGCACCGCCGGTTTTTGCAATGCGCTCGACGATATGCTGGCGGGTGCGCAGCTCTGGTTGCACGGCCACCTGCATTGCCCCAGCGACTATGTGAAAAACGGCTGCCGCGTGGTGGCCAACCCGCTGGGTTATGCCCGCAAGGGTGAGCAAGACGGTTTCAAGCTCGACCTTCTTATCGAAATCGAGCCCTAACCCATACGCAGCCTGCGTAGCCAGCTACATTATTTATAGCACTTCGATATCGGCGGCGGCTGTTCAAACCGGCCGGGCGTTCAAGCCTTCAAAACAGGTGCGGACCACCAGCTCGACGAGTTCCTGATCACTGTGCTGCCCGCTGGCCTTGAGGAATTCGAGTACCGGGTCGCAGGCCCGTGCATACAAGGTGTAGAGCACCAGCAGCGCCGGAAGTGTCGGGTTCAGCGACCCGTCTTGCTGGGCTTTTTCTATCCAGCTGCCGAGCTGATCGCTGACCTGCATCAAGCCGTCGACATAGGCCTTGTTGTTGACCAGCGTGGTACGCAGGCTGGAGTTGTGGTGCGGCAGCGAAGGCATTTCACCTGCCAGTTGCAGCTGCATCATCCATCGCACCATGGCCTTGAGCTGGTCCAGCGGCCGGGCGCCGGCCGGTAAACCTGCCAGAAAGGCCTGCGCGCGCCCCACAACACGCACCATGGCGGCGGCGGCCAGGTCTTCCTTGCTCGGAAAGTGTTTGTACAGGCTGGCCTTGGCGATGCCCACTTCAGCGGCCACCTGGTCCACCGTCATCAGGTCAAAGCCTTTTTCCGCCAGCAGGCGGTTGACCGCCTGCACGATGGCGTCCTCCCGCACGGCCAGCATGTGGGCTTTGAAGGAAACTTTCAAGGCCGGCTCGGCCGGGGTGGCAGGCAAGGTGGGGGAGGCGAGTGTCCGGGTGATCATGCGGCAATTTTAGCCGTATGCGTTTTAAAACAAAGCCACCGAATAATTTCGAACTTTAAGGTCGTAACAATACCGAACAGTAATGCACGATTTGTTCCAAATCAGCCTGCGCTTGTTTTTTGCTTTGCATGTATCTTGCATCAATGCACTCCAGCGTCTGACGACCTCGTTTCGCTTGTTGGATGTGCGCGGAGAACCCTCATGAACACTACCCTGAGCTCCACCTTGGCCTGGTTGCTGGCAGTTGCTACTGCGCTGGCGCTGGCCTGGGCTGCGCCGAACGAAGCCAGTGTCATGGGCCGGTTGCCGGCTTTCATGGCACGTACGCTGGACCGTCAGGCGGTCAGTGTGCCTGAGGGTTTGCCGGCCGAGCGCACGCTGGCCCTGATTGCCTTCAAAGGCACCCAGCAAGCGCATATCGAAGGCTGGATCCAGGGCCTGAACCTCAAAGATGATCCGTCGATCACCTGGTTGCGCATGCCTGTGCTCAACGATCCGGGCAACGCGGCCGGCCGCAGCGACATTGAAACCCGGCTGCTGCGCAAGTTCCCGGCCGATGCCGAACGTGCGCGGATGATGCCGGTGTTCACCGACCGCGAACAATTTGTCCGCTCCGCCGGCTTGAGCGGGACCGACCAGGTTTATGCCGTGGTCGTCAACCGCCAGGGCGAGGTCCTCGCCAGGGCCGAGGGCATGTTTGATGCCGACAAGGCTCAAAGCCTGCGCGAGACCCTCAAGCAACGCGGCTTTTAGCGCGGCTCAGCCGCGCAGCAGGCCATGAACGGGTCCCCTGCGAATTACTTCAGCAATCCTTCGTGCCGCATGGCCGCTTGCACTGCGGGCCGCGCCGC
>JAZKIE010000372.1:0-6312 GCA_040385025.1 Pseudomonadota bacterium
CTGCAGAAAGGGTGAGCTGGGACAGCGCGCTGGATTTCGCCAGCGAAGGTTTTGCGGACATCATCCGGCAACACGGTCCGGATTCAGTGGGCTTTTACATCTCCGGCCAGTTGCTGACCGAGGACTATTACGTCTTCAACAAACTCGCCAAGGGCCTGATAGGCACCAACAACGTCGACACCAACTCACGCCTGTGCATGAGCAGCGCAGTGGCGGGCTACAAGCAGACCCTGGGCGCCGATGCACCGCCCAGTTGTTACGACGACGTGAACCATGCGCAATGCATCTTCATTGTGGGCAGCAACACGGCGTATGCGCACCCGATTCTTTTCCGCCGCATCGAAGACGCGAAGGCCGCCAACCCGGCGATGAAAATCATCTTCTGCGACCCGCGCCGCACCGACACTGCGGGCATTGCGGATCTGTACCTGCCGATTCAGCCCGGCACCGATGTCTCGCTGTTCAACGGCATGTTGCACATCATGCTGTGGGAAGGCTGGACCCAGGCGGCCTACATCGCTGAACACACCAACGGTTTTGATGCGCTGAAAACCACGGTGCGCGACTACACCCCCGACCTGGTGTCGCAGACCTGCGGCATCAGCAAGGACGACCTGTTCACCGCCGCGAAACTGTTTGCCACTTCCGCCGCAACGCTGAGCCTGTACTGCCAGGGGCTGAACCAGTCCAGCAGCGGCACCGCCAAAAATGCGGCGCTGATCAACCTGCACCTGGCCACCGCCCAGATCGGCAAACCCGGCGCGGGGCCGTTTTCACTGACCGGCCAGCCCAATGCCATGGGTGGGCGCGAGGTCGGTGGCCTGGCGAATTTGCTGAGCGGCCACCGCGACATGGCCAATCCGCAGCACCGCGCCGAAGTGGCGGCGCTCTGGGGCATTCCCTCGGTGCCCGACAAACCCGGCAAAACCGCCGTCGAGATGTTCCAGGCCGCAGCCGACGGCGAGATCAAGGCCTTGTGGATCGCCTGCACCAACCCGGCCCAATCCATGCCGGACCAGGCCACCGTGCGGCGGGCGCTCGAACGCGCCGAACTCGTCGTGGTGCAGGAAGCTTTTGCCACACCATCAACCTGCGACTATGCCGACCTGCTGCTGCCGGCCACCACCTGGGGCGAAAAAACCGGCACCGTGACCAACAGCGAGCGGCGCATCAGCCGCGTGCGGCCAGCGGTGTCGTCACCTGCGGAAACGCGGCATGACTGGTCGATTGCCGTCGCCTTTGCGCAGCGGCTGGAAAAATTGCTGCCGGTGCAAAAAATCAGCACCCTGTTCCCCTGGTCCACATTGGGCGAGAACGCCGCGGTCGAAGCCATCTGGAACGAACACCGCGAATCGACACGCGGGCGTGACCTCGACATCACCGGCATGAGTTACGCCATGCTCGAAGCCGCGCCGCAGCAGTGGCCGTTGCGCGAAGGTGAAACCAGCGGCAAGGTCCGGCTGTACGAGGACGGCATCTTCCCGACCGACGACGGCAAAGCCCGCTTCGTCAACACCGTGTACAAACCGGTGGCCGAGCCGCGTGAGTCGCGCTACCCCTTCTCGCTGACCACCGGCCGCCTGCGCGACCAGTGGCACGGCATGAGCCGCACCGGCACACTGGGCCGGCTCTTCGGCCATGTGGCCGAGCCGTCCATCCAGATGAATGCGCAAGACATGGCGCGGCGTCTGCTCAAGGACGGCGACCTGGTGCATGTCACCTCCAAACGAGGCTCCATCGTGGTGCCGCTGCAGGCTTCACCGGAAGTCGCCGTGAGCCAGGCCTTCATGGCCATGCACTGGGGCGACGACTACCTGAGCGGCCTGTCGAGCAGCGGCGAGCGGCTGGCCGGCGTGAACGCGCTGACCACATCGGCTTACTGCCCCAGCTCCAAACAGCCGGAACTCAAACATGCGGCCGTCAAAATTCTCAAGGCCGAGCTGCCCTGGTCGCTGCTGGCCATGGCCTGGCTGCCGGATGAGCAGGTGCTGCGGGCGCGTGAGCGGCTCAAACCGCTGATGGCAAGTTTTGCCTTCAGCAGTTGCGTGCCGTTTTCCAACGAGGTACCGCTGGGCGAAACAGGCCGCCAGCGCAGCGGCGTGTTGTTTCGCGCTGCCGGTTTTGAAGCGCCACCGGAAGGTCTTCTGGCGCAAATCGAAAACATCCTCGGCCTGGACGGCGCCGAGGTCCTGCGATACGCCGACAAAAAGAAAGGCCAGCACCGCACGGCGCGGCTGGTGCGCCAGGGTGAACAGGCCGAGCTCAGCGGTTTTGTGCTGGCCGGTGATGTCAGCGCGCAGGCCTGGATCAAGACCCTGCTGCAGGACGAGTTGCCGGCGCAGGCCTACGGCCGCTTGCTGCTGCTGCCCGGAGGCAAGGCGCCGGTGGCGCTGCAAACACGCGGCAAACCGGTGTGCAGTTGCTTCAGCGTCAGCGATGAACAGATCGCCGCCGGCCTGCGGGAGATCGCCAGCGCACCCGGTGGCGCCGGCCGGCTCGCCAGCGACGAGGAGCGCCTGCTGGCCTTGCAGGACAAACTCAAATGCGGCACCAACTGCGGCTCCTGCGTGCCCGAAATCAAACGCCTGATCCGGACGGCCGCTCAGGCCAGCCCGCCACCCTCAGGCGACAACCCGGGCCGCACGGTGATTCCGATCAAGGTGCTTGCCTGAAAACACCATGCTTAAGCTCATAACGAGAAGTTATCTGCCTTCGCCGACAATCACGCATGTCCATCGCTCAGTACATCAAGGTCATAGGCCGCGGCAAAGACGGCGCCAAGCCGATCACGCGTGAGCAGGCCTGCGACCTGTTCGGCCAGGTGCTCGACGGCTCGGTGACTGATCTGGAGATAGGCGGTTTCTGCCTGGCCATGCGTATCAAGGGCGAAACCCCCGAGGAAATGGCCGGTTTTCTGGAAGCCACCTACCAGCGCATGCAGCGTTTCCCCGCCAGTGACCGGCCCACCGTGGTGCTGCCCAGCTACAACGGTGCGCGCAAGCTGCCGGTGCTGACACCGCTGCTGGCGCTGCTGCTGGCGCGGGAGGGTTTGCCGGTGCTGGTGCACGGCACAGCCACCGAGTCCAGCCGGATATTTACATCCAATGTGCTTGCAGCCCTTGATATTCATGCGCTGACAGCTATTAAAACCATAGCAAATGGCGAAGTGGTGTTTGCCCCCACCGAGCTGCTTTGCCCCGGCCTGAAACGCCTGCTCGATGTTCGCCGCGCCGTCGGCCTGCGCAATCCGGCGCACAGCCTGGTCAAGATCATGAAGCCCTGCCTGGGCAAGGCGCTGGTGGTCAGCAGCTACACCCACCCCGAATACGCGATCTCCATGGCTCAGACCTTTGAGTTGATCCAGGCCGACGCGCTGCTGCTGCGCGGCACCGAGGGCGAGGTGGTGGCCGATGCGCGCCGCACGCCGCAGATGGAGGCTTTTGTCAAAGGCCAGCGCACACTGCTGCAAGCCTTCCAGCCCGGCACGCTGGCCAGCGTACCGGACCTGCCCACCGCCATCGACAGCGACAGCACCGCCGCCTATATCCGCGCTGTGATGTCGGGCTCACACGCCGTGCCTGCATCGATCACGCGGCAGGTGGAACATATCTTGCAATTGACTTCCCAACTATGACCAGCGGCAAATACACACCTTCTTCAAGCGGCCACTGCAGCCTGGTGGGCGCAGGCCCGGGCGATCCGGAGCTGCTCACGCTCAAGGCGCTCAAGGCCATCCAGGCGGCCACCGTGCTGCTGGTCGACGACCTGGTCAGCGACGAAATCGTGGCCTATGCGCGGCCCGATGCACGCATCGTGCATGTGGGCAAACGCGGCGGCTGCAAATCCACGCCACAGGAGTTCATCGAAAAACTCATGATCATGGCCGCGCGCGAAGGCGAAAACGTGGTGCGTCTCAAGGGCGGTGACCCCTTCATCTTCGGCCGCGGCGGTGAAGAGGTCGAACACCTGCGCGCCGCCGGCATTGACGTGACGGTCATCAACGGCATCACCGCCGGGCTGGCTGCAGTCACCTCGCTGGGTGTGCCGCTCACGCACCGCCAGCATGCACACGGCGTGGTGTTTGTCACCGGCCATGCCAAGCCGGGCGACGAAGGCACCGACTGGCGCGCGTTGGCCGACACCGCCTGCAAGGCCAAACTCACGCTGGTGATCTACATGGGTGTCAGCGGCGCCGGCCGCATCCAGGACGAGCTGCTGACTGGCCTGCCTGCCAGCACGCCGGTGGCCGTGGTCCAGAACGCCACGCTGGCGACCCAGCGCCACATCACCACCACGCTGGGCGAGCTGGCCCAGGCCATAGGCGCGTCCGGGTTGGCCAGCCCCTCGGTCATTGTGGTCGGCGACGTGGTCAGCGGTATTGCGGCCGCTGCCGACAACCCGGCACTGTTTCGCGCCGCCTGAAAGGCGCTGCCCGGCTACACTCGCCTGTCCCGGACGGCTTGAGTTGCTCTGCTTTTGATAGCTTCTCACGCCCGCCAATCATGGGCTGGAGGCCGATTTGACCGAAAAATTCGATGTGGTGGTGATAGGTGCAGGCGCGGCCGGCCTGTTTTGCGCCGGCCTGGCCGGCCAGCGCGGCCTGAAGGTGCTGCTGCTGGACCACAGCGAAAAGGTCGCCGAAAAAATCCGCATTTCGGGCGGCGGCCGCTGCAACTTCACCAACCGTGACACCACGCCTGCCAACTTTGTCGGCGAGAACCCGCACTTTTGCCGCTCTGCCCTGTCACGCTACACGCCGCAGGACTTCATCGCGCTGCTGCAGCGCTACAACATCGCCTTCCACGAAAAACACAAGGGCCAGTTGTTTTGCGACCGCTCCGCCGAAGACGTGATCAACATGCTGCTGGCCGAATGTGATGCCGGCGGCGTCACGCGCTGGCAACCGTGCCGGGTAACAAGCATCAAATATGCCTCCGGCCCAGACGGAACAAGTGCAGGCAGCTATCAAATCGAGAGCGACCGGGGTTTGATCGAAACGCCGCAGGTGGTCATCGCCACGGGTGGCTTGTCCATTCCCAAGATAGGCGCAACCGACTTCGGCTACCGCATCGCCAAACAGTTCGACCTGCGCCTGGTCGAGCCACGCGCAGCGCTGGTGCCGCTGACCTTTGACGGCGAGGCCTGGGCGCCCTATGCGCAGCTTTCCGGTTTGGCGCTGCCGGTGCTGATAGAAACCGGGCCAGTCGACGCCACGCCCAAACAACGCAAAAAAGCCGTGGTATTTGCCGAAGACCTGCTGTTCACCCATCGCGGCCTGAGCGGGCCGGCGGTGCTGCAGATCTCCAGTTTCTGGCGCGAAGGCCAGCCGGTGCGCATCAACCTGGCGCCCGGCGTGGACCTGCCCACGCTGCTGATACGCGCCAAGGCCAGCTCGAAAAAACTGATCGCCAACGAACTGGCCACGCTGGTGCCCAGCCGTCTCGCCGACGCCTGGGCCAGCCGCGATCCGGCCTGGCAAAAACCGGTCAGCGAGGCCACCGACAAGGCCTTGAACACACTGGCAGACCGCCTGGCAGACTGGCAACTGGTACCCAACGGCACCGAAGGCTACAAAAAAGCCGAAGTCACCCTGGGCGGCGTCGACACCCGCGACCTGTCGTCCCAGACCCTGGAATCGAAGCAGCCGGGCCTGTATTTCATCGGCGAAGTGGTGGACGTGACCGGCTGGCTGGGCGGCTACAACTTCCAGTGGGCCTGGGCTTCCGCCTATGCGTGTGCGCAGGCGCTGGCGGCCCGTTCCGCAGCGCCGGCCGGCCATTGACGGCGCCGCCCATCGAGTTTCACCGACTTGCCCTGAAATCCCGCTATAATCTAAGGCTTTGCTAGCAAACCCGCGTCTGGCCTGATTCTGATCAAATCTGACGGCTAAACAAGATGCATATTTTTGGACCCCTTCATCAATGACGACCATTCGTGTAAAAGACAATGAGCCCTTCGACGTGGCTCTGCGCCGTTTCAAGCGCACCATCGAAAAACTCGGCCTGCTGACCGACCTGCGCGCCCGCGAGTTTTACGAAAAGCCCACCGCCGAGCGCAAGCGCAAGAAAGCTGCCGCCGTCAAGCGCAACTACAAGCGCATCCGCTCGATGCAGTTGCCGAAAAAACTGTACTAAAAGTACACGCCTCACGGCAAACCCAAAGCCCGCACGAGGACGCTCTGCGGGCTTTTGTGTTTCTGACTCCCTGTTGACCTTTCATCCCGTTTCCTGGAGACCACCATGTCCCTCAAAGACCAGATCACCGAAGACATGAAAACCGCCATGCGCGCCAAGGACAGCGAGCGCCTGGGCA
>JAZKIE010000373.1:0-5710 GCA_040385025.1 Pseudomonadota bacterium
GATCAGAACAGGTTGTCCTGGTCCGAGAACAAACTCATGACCGACTCTCCCCTGGCGATGCGCTGGATGGTTTCGGCAATCAGCGGGGCCACGGAGAGTTGGCGAATTTTTTTGCAGCCCTGGGCGCTCTGGCTCAGCGGGATGGTGTTGGTGATCACCACCTCGTCGAGCGCGTCGCCCTGCGCAATGCGTTCAATCGCCGGACCCGAAAAAATCGGGTGCGTGCAATACGCGTAAACCTTTTTGGCGCCGCGCTCCTTGAGCACCTCGGCGGCTTTGACCAGCGTGCCGGCGGTGTCGATCATGTCGTCCATGATCACGCAGTTGCGGCCGTCGATGTCGCCGATCACATGCATCACTTCCGACACATTGGCCTTGGGCCGGCGCTTGTCGATGATGGCCATGTCGCAGCCGAGCTGCTTGGCCAGCGCGCGTGCGCGCACCACGCCGCCGACGTCGGGCGAGACCACCATCAGGTCGTTGTAGTTTTTCTGGCGCAGATCGCCCAGCAGCACCGGCGAGGCGTAGATGTTGTCCACCGGAATGTCGAAGAAGCCCTGGATCTGGTCGGCATGCAGGTCCATGGTCAGCACGCGCGAGACACCGACGGCCTGCAGCATGTTGGCCACCACCTTGGCCGTGATGGGCACGCGGGCTGAACGCGGACGGCGGTCCTGGCGGGCGTAGCCGAAATAGGGGATGACTGCGGAAATGCGTTCTGCGGAAGCGCGTTTGAGCGCGTCCACCATGATCAGCAACTCCATCAGGTTTTCGTTGGTTGGCGCGCAGGTGGACTGCACCACAAACACATCGCGTGCGCGCACGTTCTGCTGAATCTCGACCGTGACCTCGCCGTCCGAAAAGCGCCCGACATGGGCTGCACCCAGCGAGATGCCCAGATGCTGGGCAATTTCAGAGGCCATGCCCGGATTGGCATTGCCGGTGAAAAGCATGAAGTCGGGATGGTGCGTTTGCATGTGGGGCCCAGCGGATGTCTAGGTGGGAAATCGTGGCTGAAATCAGGTTGGCAATAAAAGCATCAAAACACGGACGCTCTGTGCCCATTCCATGTCACGGCGGCTTATCCGCAGGATCCGGCTTGCGATCCAGCCCGTGAAGGGCGTGAGCGAAGCCGTCAGACCGAAGACATTCAACAGTCAGCGAGCACGGACCCTTTTTTCGTCGGGTCTAAAAACACGGGCCCCACACGGGACCCGAAAATTTTGGCAGGGGTGGAAGGAGTCGAACCTGCGAATGCCGGAATCAAAATCCGGTGCCTTAACCAACTTGGCGACACCCCTACACAGGTCAATTGCAGAATCTGCAACCAACCCTTTAACCGTTGTTCATGGAGACACATTCCATGGCCGTTATTTTACCAACCGGCCAGAGGATGCGCCTCCAGGTTGCTGCACGTGCGGACCTGCCAGCCGCCGGGGGCGGCCGCGAGTTCCATCTCGTGCGGCATATGCGCAAAAACCGCACTTCCCGAGCCAGTCATGCGCCCTTGAAGGCCTTGCATGGAGAGCCAGTCAAGTGACTGGCCAACCTGCGGACACAGGGTCTGCGCGACTGGCTGCAAGTCGTTGTGGCCGAATCCGTAAACACGGCCTTCACAGTTTGCAGCAAAGCCTTGGATTGTAGCAGTTTCTGTATCGCGTTTGAGCTGCGGCGCCTTGAAAATCGCGTCGGTCGGCAGCCCGGCCGGTGGTTTCACGACCACAAAACGTGCCGGCGGCAAGGCCAGCGGCGTGATTTTCTCGCCGATGCCTTCGACCCAGGCATGGCCGCCGGAAAGAAAAAAGGGCACATCCGCCCCCAGGCCGAGTGCGATCTCCTGCAGCTTGCCCGGCGGCAGTGTCACGCCCCACAGGCGCTGCAGGGCCAGCAGGCAACTGGCCGCATCCGACGAGCCGCCGCCCATGCCGGCCTGCGAGGCAATCCGCTTGTCCAGCCAGATGTCGGCACCCAGCGCCGTGCCGCTGGCGCTTTGCAGCGCGCGCGCCGCACGCACCACCAGGTCCTCGGCCGGCAGGGCGAGGTCCGGCGTACCCAGGTCGTTGCGCGTGATGCGGCCGTCGCTGCGCAACTCGAAATGCAGGGTGTCGCACCAGTCGATCAGCATGAACACCGATTGCAGCAGGTGGTAGCCGTCGGCCCGGCGCCCGTTGATGTGCAGAAACAGGTTGAGCTTGGCCGGGGCCGCGACCTCGTAGATCGCCTTCAGCGGGGAGCTCATTGCGCCAGCACGATGCGCAGGTCGGCACGCGGTTGGGGCACGGTCCGGCTGGCCGAAATACGGCCCTCGGCCTGCTGTGACAGGTCGGCGCTCCAGCCGGCCAGGGCGGTGTTTTTGCCGGCCAGCCAGTCAAACAGGGCCGGCAGCGGCACTGCCGCACCGGTGGCTTTTGCTATGAGCGCATCGACCGAGTCAAAACGCTGGATCTGGCCGCCGGAGTCGAGCACGGCCTCCCCTGGCGACCAGCGCAGCACGGCCAGGCTGGTGCCCAGTGGGCTGTTCAGCACCAGCTCACCTTGCGCAGGACTGCCGCGCAACTCAAAACCGGCAAAAAAAGCCTGCACAGGGTCACTTTGCACCTGCAGGCTGATACGCCCTGACCAGACCTGATTCTGGGCATCATTTTGGCTTTCAGCCCCCGGCTGGTGTGCGCAACCAGCTATCAAAAATATAGCAAATACAAGGCCGGCGGTGAGGGCGGATCGCAGGCGTGGCAGGGTGCGCAAATCGGCAGTCCCGGTCGGCATCAAAGCTTCACCCGAAGGCGTTTCAGCGTTTCGAGCAGGGTTTCGTTCTCCGGATTGAGCAGCATGCCTTCTTTCCAGACGGCGATGGCCTTGTCGCGCTGGCCCAGGCTCCACATGACCTCGCCATAATGCGCGGCGATTTCAGCATCCGGCTTGGCCTTGTAGGCGATTTCAAAAATCCGGATGGCCTCAGCCTTGTTGCCCAGGCGGAATTCGACCCAGCCCAGGCTGTCCTGGATGAAGGGATCGGCCGGCGCAAACTCCAGCGCTTTCTGGATCAACTGCCGGGCCTCGGGCAGGCGCACATTGCGCTCGGCCAGCGAGTAGCCCAGCGCGTTGTAGGCGTGGTGGTAGTCGGGCTTGAGCTGGAGCAATTGGCGCAGCAGCCGTTCCATCTCGGCCAGGGAACCCAGCTTTTCGGCCATCATGGCCTGGTCGTAAAGCAGCTCGGTCTCGGTCGGGGATTGCGCGACCGCCTGCGCCAGCAGCTCGTACGCGCTTTTGTATTCCTTCTGGTCGCGAAGCAGGGAGATTTCTGCCATCAGTTTGATGCGGGCATCCTCGGGTTTGCGCTCGGGCAAGGTCCGGATCAACTGGCGGGCTTCAGCCAGCTTGCCTTGCTTGGCCAACAGCGAGGCGCGCCGGCTCTGCGCCTGCACCAGCTCCTGCGAGTTGGTGATTTTTGCCAGCCAGCTTTCGGCGCCGGCGAAATCCTTGCGTTTTTCAGCCAGTTGGGCCAGCGACAGGTAGGCCTGGGACAGGCCGCGCGCGGCCTGCTCGTTTTGCTCGCCCTGCTGGGCCAGCGCGACGTAGCGCAGCAGCGAGGTCTGCGACGCCGCGAGCTGGTTGTCCTGCAACTGCAGGGAGCCCAGCACCAGCCAGCCTTCCGGGTAGTCGGGCTTTTCGCGGGTCACCACCTGCAACTGCGCACTGGCCTCGGCATAGCGCTGCGCGTCCAGCAGGTTGCGCGCGTAGGCCATGCGGATTTCCGGCAAGGCTTTGGCATTGCCTTCGAGGTATTTTTTGACCAGGGTTTCGGCGCGCGGGAGTTTGGGGTCCATCAACTCCAGCGCCAGCAGGGCAGGGCCTTCGGCGGTCGCGTCTGCCATTTGCGCACGTTCACCCGCGTCCAGAGCGCCCGCCAGTTCAGCGGCAGCCAGACGCATGCGGCCGACGGCGGTCCAGGCTGCGGCGCTGGTGGCCGGCGCGGCCAAGGGTTCGGCCAGCGCTTGCTCCAGCACGCCTGCGGCCAGTTTTTTATCAGCCGCCCTGGCATACAGCCGCGGCAGCGTGGCGATGACCTGGGACTGCTCGATCAGGGGTGTCAGCTTCAGTTCGGTGCGCAGGGGTTCCACGGTTTCGGTGATGCGGTTCAGCGCGATCAGGATTTGCAGCACGTAACGGTTGGCCTCGCGTGAAGCCGGCAGCGCCTGGCGCCAGGCCTGCGCCGCCTGCAGCGCGGCATCGCCGGAGCGCGATTGCAGGGCAATGTCGGCGGCGCGCTGGTAGAGCTGGGGATCTTTGGTCTTGCGTGCGGCGTCCAGGATCAGCGCAAAACCCGCCGCCGGTTCGCCAGCGCGGGTGTTGATTTCACCGATCAGCAACTGGTAGAACAACTCGCCGTCCAGGCTGGACGGTGCTGTCGGTGCCTGTGCCGCGGCGGGCGCTTCCGGTCGGGCGGCTTCCGGCAGAGCCGGCGGTGCAGTCTGGGCCAAGGCTGCCGGCAGGGCCAGGCAAAGCGCAGAAAGCGCGGTCAAGGCGCAGATCAGTTGTTTCATCGAACCATGATAATTCAAGCTCCTTGCCCCTGCCGGGCATGCCAATGATTGTTGTAAGCCCATGCCTGAACTGCCCGAAGTTGAAGTGACCCGACTGAGCTTTGCCGACCGTATCGCCGGCGCAAAAATCATCAGCCTGCAGATGGGCAAGCCGCTGCGGTGGCCACTGGGCTGTGATCCCTCGCAACTGGTCGGGCACACCGTGCTGCAGGTACGCCGGCGCGGCAAATACCTGCTGCTCGACACCACTGGCGGCCTGCTCCTGATTCACCTGGGCATGTCCGGCAGCCTGGTTTTTGCCGTGGAGCTGCCCGCACCGGGCAAACATGATCACTTCGAGATGCGAACCACCGCTGGCAGCCTGCGATTGCATGACCCGCGCCGTTTCGGCGCCGTCGTTTATGCACCGTCCGAGGACGATGCGGGTGCGCGCAAGCTGCTTGGGCGCCTGGGGGTGGAGCCGCTGGGCGAGGACTTTGATGCGCTGGCTTTTCACGCGGCCCTGCAGTTGCGGCAGACGGCGATCAAGCAGGTGCTGCTGGGCGGCGAGATTGTGGTCGGGGTGGGAAACATCTATGCATCGGAGGCCCTGTTCATGGCGGGGATACGGCCCACGGTGCGGGCCGCGCGGCTCAGCAAGCCACGCGCCGCCCGGCTGCATGCAGCGATTCGGGAGGTACTGGCGCAGGCCGTGGCCAAAGGCGGCAGCACCCTGAGGGATTTTTCAAACGCGCAAGGCGACAGTGGTTATTTTCAGCTTGAAGCCAGGGTTTACGACCGCGCAGGTCTGCCGTGCAAGGTTTGTGCGGCGCCGATACGCAGCATGCGGCAGGGTCAGCGCTCCACCTTTTTCTGTGTCAACTGTCAAAAACCCTGAAAACCACACAGAGTCGCTGATGGCTGATTTGGGTGAGCGATGCTATATTGTTTGACCTATGTCCACAGCCCACCATGTCTTTTAACGAACAATTTGACCAGCACGGCACGTGGCGGCGCGAATTTGCGCTGCGGCTCAAGCTGTTGTCCGAATGGCTGAAAGATCATGACCTGATCAACGCCGCCGTGGAGGAGCGCCTGCTCCGGCTGGAAACGCAGGTGCGCTCCGACAAGGTCATGGTGGCTTTTGTCGCCGAGTTTTCGCGCGGCAAGTCCGAGCTGATCAATGC
>JAZKIE010000374.1:0-3006 GCA_040385025.1 Pseudomonadota bacterium
TGGGGCAGGATACCGATGCGGTGCTGCGTGAGGTGGGGTTGACGGAGGCGCAGATCACTGCGTTGAGGGAGCGGGGTATTGTTGGATGACCGCCTGACGCTACATAATCAATCGCCGCGTGCACTGGGGGAATAAGGGCCAGGGGCTCATTTCCCGGCAAACCATGCCAACATGGAATCTGGCAGCGGTCGATGCCGAAGCAGCAACCAAGACCATGGATCAAGATGCCACACACTCCATCCAAAGCATTACGGTGGGCGCTTGCGATTCTCGTCGGCCTTCCCGGAACAATCATGTTCGTGCCGCTCGCAGCATTGTTTGCGCATGCTGGAATCAGCTCCTTCATTGATGCACTCCGCGGAGCGCCCTGGGCCTACTCACCTCCGCCAACCCTCGCGTCAGGGCTATTGACTGCAAGCTGGGGAATTGCCGGCTTCTGCGGAATCGTGGGCTTCTGGCTTTGGGTATTGCAGCTTCGATGGGTTCGCACTCCCAATGGCCACCGGACAGTGACGGCCTGCGTATGCCTGGGTGTTGGAGCAATGCTCCCGTTTGCGGTCGCGCTGGTAAGCGGACCAACACAGACATCAGCCTGGTCCTTGTTCTCAATAGCAGGTGTAGTTGCCGGAGTTGTCGTTCTGTACCTGCAGTTCCGCCGCACTAAGCCTCCCGGTCCCGGGGGACCAGCTAGCCAGGAGTCGGAATCCGGCTAACCGAAACAGCCATCGGCGCGCGGTGCCCTTGAGCAACGCCAGCCGGCGACTGTCCCACAACCAGTCAGCTCAGCGACGCGATCAAATCAATGTACTGCTGCATCGCATCTTCCTGCGAGGTGCCCTTCAGCTTGTTCCAGGCGTCCCACTTGGCGCGCGCCACCATCTCGCTGAAGCCGGGCTTTTTGTCGGCGTTGTCGCCACTGCTGCCCTGCTTGTACAGCGCGTAAATCTGCAGCAGCGTGGCGTTGTCGGGGCGCTCGCTCAGGTTTTTGGAATCGGCCATGGCCTTGTCGAAAGCGGCTTTGAGGTCTGACATGAAGTGCTCCGTGAGGGTTGGGAAGTCCCCATGAATTGGGGTAACTGCCCGGTATCTTAGCCACACCGTTGCCAGCAGAATAGACCCTTGCCCCCACGCTTGTCACTGCGTGTACTGCGCTGCCCCCCGAGGGGGCGCATTTTTCTTGGGGCGGCCCTGTGAAAAATGGCCTCATCGCCTTTGATTTTTATCTGGAGTTTTCATGGTCACACGCGTTTCGGCCCAGGCAGCGGGAAAAAAAGTCGCGAAAACTGTACAAAAAAACGTGACGCGCGCGGTCTCGGGCACGCTGGGCCTGACAGGCGAACGCATGAGCAAGGTGGACACCGCCTGGCTGCGCATGGACACGCCGTCCAACCTGATGATGATTGTCGGCGTCTGGCAGCTCACACCGGGTGTCAGCCACGCGGCAGTCTGTGAGCGCATCGAATCCAGCCTGCTCAAGTACGCACGTTTTCGCCAGCGCGTGATGGAAGACGCCGCCGGCGCGACCTGGGTGGAAGACCGCTACTTCGACCTCAAAAACCATGTGATCGCCGAGAAACTGCCCAAGGCCGCCAAAGGCCAGGAGCAGGAGGTGTTGCAGGACCGCGTGGCCGAACTCGCCATGCAGCCGCTGGACCGCAAGCGCCCGCTGTGGCAAATCCACCTGGTCGAGGACTACACCGGCCCCGATGGTGTCAAGGGCAGCGCCATGATTGTGCGCATCCACCATTGCATTGCCGATGGCATCGCGTTGATCTCGGTGACCATGTCGCTGGTCGACGGCGGCGCCGCACCGCCCGAGCGGCGCAAAAAAGAAACCGGCGGCGGCGCCGAGGACTGGATTGCCGACACGCTGCTGAAACCGTTTACCGACCTGACGGTCAAGGCGCTGGGCGCCGCCGGCGAAGGCGCGGCGCGTTCGCTGAACCTGCTGAGCGACCCGCAAAAAGGCATGGCAGGCTCGCTGGACGTCGCCAAGGTGCTGCTGCAGGTGCTCAAAGACAGCGCCGCGCTGGCGCTGATGCCCGACGACTCCAAAACCCGGCTCAAGGGCAAGCCCGGCAAAACCAAAAAAGTCGCCTGGTGCCAGCCCATTCCGCTGGACGAGGTCAAGGCCGTCGGCAAGGCGCTCAACTGCTCGATCAACGACGTGTTGCTCAGTTGCGTGGCCGGCGCCATTGGCGAATACCTCAAATCGCACGGCGATGACGTGAGCGGCCAGGAGATACGCGCCATGGTGCCGGTGAATCTGCGGCCCATGGAGCAGGCCTACAAGCTGGGCAACCGCTTCGGCCTGGTGCCGCTGGTGCTGCCCATCGGCGTCGACAACCCGATTGAACGGGTTTACGAAGTGCGGCGCCGCATGGCCGCGCTCAAGGGCAGCTACCAGCCGCTGCTGGCCTTCAGCCTGCTGGCGATTGCCGGCCTGCTGATCAAGCCGGCGCAGGACGCGATGCTCAACCTGTTCTCCAAAAAAACCACGGCAGTGATGACCAACGTGCCGGGTCCGCGCGAGAAACTCAAATTCTGCGGCGCCACGCTGGAGCAAAGCATGTTCTGGGTGCCGCAGTCGGGTGATGTCGGCCTGGGCGTGTCCATCCTCAGTTACGGCGGTGGCGTGCAATTCGGGGTGATCACCGACAGCACGCTGTGCCCGGAGCCGCAGCGCATCATTGATGAGTTTGTGCCGGAGTTTGCCAAGCTGTCTATCGTTACCTTGATGCTGCCTTGGGGTGATCAAGGGCCTACTTCTTAAGAATTTTTCGGCTCTTGCCCTTTACGGACGGGCGTGAGCAGCTATTGAATTCATAGCGAACGCTGAGGTGCCTCGAACGGAATGGTGCGCCAGCAAGCCGGGTCTCGCCCCGGCGGGCGTGTCTGGAGCCGTCGCGAGCGTCACGCTCCGTTCCCGGTTTGCCTTGGGCAGTAGGGTCTAACTCCCCACTCCCACCCCTAACCCCTCCCTCGCCCCGCTGGGCGATGGAGGGG
>JAZKIE010000375.1:0-3605 GCA_040385025.1 Pseudomonadota bacterium
TGCAGGCGCTGATCGCCGACGGCCTGGCCATCAGCGGCGAGCGCCATGCGCTGAACCTGCAGGCCACCGCCAGCGCGCGGCAACAGGCCCAGGCGCTGTTTGCCGACTGCGACGTGATTCTTGCGCCCAGCAGCATCGGTGAGGCCCCGGCCGGGCTGGACGGCACCGGCGACCCGCTGTTCTGCCGCAGCTGGACCCTGCTGGGCCTGCCCTGCGTGCACCTGCCGTTTGCGCGTGGGCGCAGCGGCCTGCCGGTGGGCCTGCAACTGGTGGGCGCCTACGGTGATGACCACCGGCTGCTGGCCGCTGCGCACTGGGTGCACCAGCGCCTGGCGGGCTGATTTTTCAAAACGGCTGGAAGTCCGCGCTGGTTTTATTTGATCCCGGTGCTTGCAAGGGCTTTGAATTAGGCGCATTCTTTGATCGCAGCCATCTGCTGCGTCAGGAGTCTGTCATGCACGCACTTTCTCGCTGGTTCACCCCGCTGCTTGGCGCTTGCCTGCTGCTGACCGGAGCCCATGCGGCGACCGTGCAGCCTCCCGCGGCGCAGGTCATGATGGACGCCTTGACGCGAGCCAATGCCGCTGTCGTGGGTGTCAAGGTGACAGCAGCCAGCGACGCGCGTTCGGCCGAAACCCTGGGGCAGCGCCGCAGCGGCTCCGGTGTGGTGATCGGCCAGGACGGCCTGATCCTGACCATCGGCTACCTGCTGCTGGAAGCCGAGCAAATCGAGATCGTCACCCAGGACAACAAAACCTTGCCGGCACGTGCCGTGGCTTACGACCTGGCGACAGGCTTCGGGCTGCTGCGGCCGCTGTTGCCGCTGCGCGGTATCAGCGCCGCCGCGCTGGGCAACAGCCAGGAGCTCAAGCCGGGTGAGCCCTTGATGGCCATGACCGGTCCGCAGGGTAATAACGATGGCGAGGTCAGCATGACGCGGCTGGTCAGCAAGCGCGCTTTTTCCGGCAACTGGGAGTACCACATCGATTCCGCGCTGTTCACCAGCCCGCCGGTGCTGGCCAGCGGCGGCAACCACAGCGGCGCACCGCTGTTCAACAGCCGGGGTGAACTGCTGGGCATAGGCTCGCTGTTTGTCTCCAACGCGGCGGCCGAAAATGTGCGGCTGCCCGGCAACATGTTTGTGCCGGTCGATCTGCTGCGGCCCATCCTGGCCGAGTTGCAGCAATCAGGCACCAGTGTCAAAAGCCGCCGGCCCTGGCTGGGCCTGACGTCCAACGACCAGAGCGGGCGCGTGCAGATCATGCGTGTCAGCAAGGACAGCCCGGCGCAACTGGCGGGCCTGGAAGCCGGGGATGTGGTGCTGGCGGTAGACGGCGCCACAGTGGCAACGCTGGAGGCCTTTTACAAGAAGCTCTGGGACCGCGCCGCGCCCGACACCGAGATCAGCCTGACCGTGCTGCAGGGCGCCGAAGTGAAAACGATTGTGCTCAAGGCGCAAGACCGGCTGCTCACGCTCAAAAAGCCCTCGGGCATTTGAGCTTCAAGCCAAATCAGCCTCCGACCCCTGACTGGCACGCGCGAGCAGCTCCTGATTTGATAGCAAATCACGGCGCCAGCGGCACCACCAGCCCTTGCGCCACCGTCGGGTAACGCAGCCTGATACGCAGCTCCTGCTTGAGCCGGGTGTTGGCCAGGCGGCGCGACTCACTCATGAAACTCAGCAGAACCAGCGGCAAGTCATCCTGCGCCGCGCTGCGCGCCACACGCGGCGGGCGCGGCAGCCCATAGAGGTCGGCGGCGATGTCGAAGTAGTCGCCCATCTTCAGCGCGGTGTCGTCGCTGGCGTTGGTCACGCGCTGCGGCTTGCCGCGCCACAGCGCCGCCAGGCAGGCGCGCGCCAGGTCGTCGGCATGGATGTGGTTGGTGTACACGTCGTCGGCCTGCTGCAGCACCGGCGTGCCCTTGAGCAGGCGAGCGCGCGGTGTGCCGCCCTCGCGGTCCGGCGCGTAAATGCCCGGAATACGCAGCGTGTGCACAGACACGCCGCTGGAGCGGCCGAAAAAACGCAGTTGCTGCTCGGCATCAACGCGGCGCTGCGCGCGCGGCGTGTGCGGGTTCACGGCCCGGACCTCGCTGGCCCAGTCGCCGTCGCAGTTGCCATACACACCGCTGGTCGAGCCATAGACCATGGACTGCGGCAGCCCGCGCAGGCGCAAGGCGCGCAACAGCGCCAGGGTACGCGGGTCGCGCCGCCAGTCGGGCAGGTCGCCCGGCGGCGGCGCCAGATGGATCACCCGGGTCGCCAGACCCGCCAGCCGGCGCAGTGTCGCGGGCTGGTCCAGGTTGCCGGCCAGCGGCGTGATGCCCTGGGCGCGAAACGCGGGCATTTTTTCATGCGACGAGGTCAGCGCCAGCACCTGCACACGCGGCGGTAGCTGGCGCGCCACACGCAGGCCGACATCGCCACAGCCGATGATGAGCACACGCTGGCGGCGAAAGCGCGAAGGCAGGGCGCCTAGGGGACTTTGGTTTGAGGGCAAAATTGGGGGGTCGGCTGGTGAACAGCGGAAATGAGACAACAGACCCGAGGATACCGAATATGACTTTTACCGTCACCGTGCTGCCCAGTGGCCGCGCCTTCACCGCCAACCCCGACGAAGCCATGCTGGCCGCCGCGATCCGCCAGGGCGTGGGCATGCCCTATGGCTGCAAGGACGGCGCCTGCGGTTCCTGCAAGTGCAAAAAGCTCGAAGGCACGGTGGTGCACGGCCCGCACCAGCTCAAGGCGCTGAGCCACGAAGAAGAAGCCGCCGGTTTCGTTCTGACCTGCTGCGGCGTGCCGCAAACCGACATCGTGCTCGAGTCGCGCCAGGTCACCGACGAAAGCGCCTTCCCGATCAAGAAAATGCCGACCCGCGTGAACACCATGGCGCGCGCCTCGCACGACGTGATGGTCATCCGCCTGCAACTGCCGGCCAGCGATGTCTTCAAATACCACGCCGGCCAGTACGTGGAGTTTTTGCTGCGCGACGGCGACCGCCGCAGCTACTCCATGGGCAATGCGCCGCACACCCAGATCGACAATCCCGGCGTCGAGCTGCACATCCGCCACATGCCCGGCGGCAAGTTCACCGACCACGTCTTCACCGCCATGAAGGAAAAGGAAATCCTGCGCGTCGAAGGCCCCTACGGCAGCTTCTTCCTGCGTGAGGACAGCGACAAACCCATGGTGCTGCTGGCCTCGGGCACCGGCTTTGCGCCCATCAAGGCACTGATCGAACACCTGCAGTTCAAGGGCAGCACGCGCCCGGCGGTGCTGTACTGGGGCGGACGGCGCCCGGCCGACCTGTACATGAACGACTGGGTGATGGCCAAGGTCGCGGAGATGCCCAACCTGAGCTACGTGCCGGTGATCTCCAACGCCCTGCCCGAGGACAACTGGACCGGGCGGACCGGCTTTGTTCACAAGTCGGTGCTGGAAGACTTCCCGGACCTGTCCGGCCACCAGGTCTATGCCTGCGGTGCACCCATCGTGGTCGATTCGGCCCGCGCTGAGTACACGGCCGCTGGCGGCCTGCCCGAAGAAGAGTTTTTTGCGGATTCGTTCACGACCGAGGCGGACAAGGCTAAGGCGCTGGCCTGAA
>JAZKIE010000376.1:0-3127 GCA_040385025.1 Pseudomonadota bacterium
TGCACCTCGCGCGCGATGCGGGTGCGCTCCTCCTCGCGCACGGTGTGGGTGTAGGCCGAGAGTTCGCGCAACTGCTGCAGCGCTTCAGACAGTGCTTGTGTGCGCTCACTGACGCGCTGCTCCAGCACGTCGTTGGCCTGGCGCAGAGCCTCTTCGGCCCGCTTGCGCGCCGAGATATCGACAAAGGTGACCACCGCGCCTTGAACCACCCCGCCGTCGACGATGGGGTAAGACGAATATTCAACCGCAAACGAGCTGCCGTCGCGACGCCAGAACAGCTCGGTGTCGATGCGGCAGGGCAGCGCCATGCGGAAGGCATTGAAGATGGGGCAGAGCTGCTCGGGGTAGTGCGCGCCGTCGGCATGGCTGTGGTGGGCCAGCTCGTGCATGTTTTTACCCAGCACCTCGCCAGGCGCAAAACCGAGTTGTTCGGCGCCTGCGCGGTTGATGAAGGTGCAGCAGCCGGCCATGTCGATGCCGAAAATGCCTTCGCCGGTGGATTCGAGCAGTTGCGAGAGTTTGTCGCGCCAGATCGGCTGGTCAGCGCCCGGCAGATAAGCCGCAGGCTGCAGGGCTGGGGGTGTGGGGGCGAGACGCGAGGCAGAAGACATGCAGCACTTAAAGCAAGCTACGTGCCCAGATTGGTGCAACAACCGGCATTGGGCGTGCGCCAAAGCGGTGCAAAGCCCTGTCTGAGGTGCCCTTGGACCCAGTCTGGCGCACAAATCCCTGTAAAGTGCCATGCATGCTTATGAGTTGTCTTTACCTGTGACCGCGCCGCGACTGGCTTTGCTGGCGGCGGCTTTTTTGGCCCTGAGCGCCTGCAACCCGACCTTCAACTGGCGCGAGGTCCGGCCGGACAACACCGCCTTGAGCCTGCTGCTGCCCTGCAAACCCGACAAGGCCGAGAAATCCGTGCCGCTGGGCGGCCAGCCGGTGGCGCTGCGCATGCTGGGCTGTGATGCCGGCGGCGCGACCTTTGCGGTGGCGGTGGCCGACATCGGTGATGCATCCAAGGCCGAGGCGGTGCTGGCCCAATGGCAGGCGCTGACGCTCACCAATATGAAGGCCGGGCCGGTCGGTACGGGCGCCGGCGCCACGCAGGTGTCGCCTTTCCGGCCGCCGGGCATGGCCACCGGCGCGCCGGCGCTGCTGGTGACAGCCCAGGGGCAACGCGCCGACGGGCGGGCCGTGGCCGGGCGGGCGGCGTATTTTGCACGCGGCTCGCAGCTGTTTCAGGTGGTGCTGTATGCCGACGTGATGAGTGCCGAGGTGGCCGAGACTTTTTTCTCCAGCCTCAAGTTTGAGCCGGCTTCATGACGACGGCGCAGGCCGACAGCGCCGGCTACCTTCCCCCCAAAACCGCTGTCATTGTTTTTCTGGCGTTTGCAGCGGCCTACTTCTGCTCGGCCCTGGTGCGGGCCATCACGGCGACGCTGTCGCCAGTGCTGACGCAAGAGTTTTCGCTGCAGGCGCGTGACCTGGGGCTGCTGGCGGGCGGGTATTTCCTCGGCTTTGCGGCCATGCAGTTGCCACTGGGCGCCTGGCTGGACCGGCATGGCCCGAAACGCGTGATCCTCTGGTTTCTGGGCCTGTCGGTGCTCGGCAGCCTGGCGTTTTCGCTGGCGACCAGTTTCTCCTGGCTGCTGGCGTCCCGCGTGGTGGTGGGTATGGGCGTCAGCGCCTGCCTGATGGCGCCGCTGACCGGCTACCGCCGCTGGCTGGAACCGGCCGCCCTGCTGCGCGCCAACTCGTGGATGCTGATGACGGCCTCGCTGGGCATGCTGGCGTCCACCTTGCCAGTGCAGTGGCTGATGCCGCTGACCGGCTGGCGCGCGCTGTTCTGGATTTTGGCGGGGCTGATTGTTCTTTCGATGCTGTGTATTGCCTGGGTGGTCCCGAGTTGGCAGGCGGGCCGCCCTGTAGCGGCGCCCTCCGGCAGCGTGCCGCCCGAGGGCAGGTACGCGGACGTTCTGCGCAACCGCTATTTCCAGAAGATGACGCCGCTGGCCTTCTTCAACTATGGCGGGCTGGTCGCGGTGCAGACTTTGTGGGCCGGGCCGTGGATGGGGCGGGTGGCGGGCTACACGCCGCTGGAGTCGGCCACCGGCCTGTTCTATATCAATGCCACCATGCTGGTGACCTTCTGGACCTGGGGCATGGTCAATCCCTGGCTGGTGCGCCACGGCTGGCATGCCACGCGGCTGGTGGCCTGGGGTGTGCCGCTGAGCATCGCGGTGCTGGCCTTCAATATCTTTGCGGGAACGGCCACCGGCTGGCTAGGCTGGGCCCTGTTTTGCATGAGCTGCAGCGCCATGAGCCTGGCGCAACCGGCGGTGGGCATGGCCTTTCATGCCTCGCTGGCGGGGCGCGCGCTGTCGGCCTACAACCTGGTGATTTTCTCGGGTGTGTTTGTGGTGCAGTGGGGCATTGGGCTGCTCATTGATGCCTTCAAGGCCGCGGGGCTGGCCGAAGTTGCGAGCTTTCAGGCCGCCTTCGGGGTGTTTTTGTGTTGTTGTATAGCCTCATACGCTTATTTCCTCAGCGTGAACGCTGATAATTCCCCGCAATGAACGGCATTCTCATCATCGCCCACGCGCCCCTGGCCTCCGCCCTGCGGCAATGCGTGCTGCATGTTTTCCCGGACAACCCGGCCGGTGTGGTGGCGCTGGACGTGCAGCCCAATATGCCGCCGGAAGAAACCCTGGCGCAGGCGCGCATCGTGTTTCGCCAGCTCGGCACCTCGCACGTCCTGGTGCTGGCCGACGTGTTTGGCGCCACCCCCTGCAACGTGGCGCAAAAGCTGGTGGACGGCATGCACTCCAAGCTGATCACCGGCGTCAACCTGCCGATGTTGCTGCGCACCGTGTCTTACCGGCACGAGCCGCTGGATGCGCTGGTGGCGCGCGCGATGTTGGGTGGAACACAGGGCGTGATGCAAGTCGCCATCACCGCACCGCAGAATCAAGCTCGCAGAAATCATGATAAAGAACAGCACGACCATCAGCAATAAATTGGGCCTGCACGCCCGCGCCTCAGCCAAGCTCACCAAACTGGCGGGCAGTTTTGCCTGCGAGGTCTGGATGGCCAAGGGCGAGCGCCGCGTCAACGCCAAAAGCATCATGGG
>JAZKIE010000377.1:0-2229 GCA_040385025.1 Pseudomonadota bacterium
GCGGTCACGCCCGAGGCCATCGTGCGCCAGGCCGAAGCAGCACATGCGCGTTACGGCTTCAACGATTTCAAGCTCAAGGGCGGCGTGTTGCGCGGTGAGCAAGAGGTCGAGGCGATCAGTGCATTACACGAGCGTTTCCCGAAGGCGCGTGTCACGCTGGACCCGAACGGCGGCTGGCTGCTGAAGGATGCGATCCGACTGATGCGCGACATGCGTGGCGTCGTGGCTTATGCCGAAGACCCGTGCGGCGCCGAAGAAGGATTTTCCGGCCGCGAAGTGATGGCCGAGTTCCGCCGCGCCACCGGCCTGCCGACCGCCACCAACATGATTGCCACCGACTGGCGGCAACTGAGCCACGCGCTGTCGCTGCAGTCGGTGGACATTCCGCTGGCCGATCCGCACTTCTGGACCATGGCCGGCTCGGTGCGCGTGGCGCAGACCTGCCGCGACTGGGGCCTGACCTGGGGTTCGCATTCGAACAACCATTTCGATGTGTCGCTCGCGATGTTTACGCAGGTCGGTGCCGCCGCGCCCGGCCGTGTGACGGCCATCGACACCCACTGGATCTGGCAGGACGGCCAGCGCCTGACCAAAGAGCCGCTCAAAATTGAAGGCGGCCTGGTCCAGGTGCCGAAAAAACCCGGTCTGGGCGTCGAGCTCGACATGGCCGAGGTTGAAAAAGCGCATCAGCTCTACAAGCAGCACGGCCTCGGCTCACGCGATGATGCGGTGGCGATGCAGAGCCTGATACCGGGCTGGAAGTTTGACCCCAAACGGCCGGCCATGGACCGCTGAGCAGGTTTCAAGCGGCAGCGGCAGCCTTCTGGATCTCCAGCCGCAGCGCCTGTTGCCCCAGATGGCGGCCTTGCCGCTGGGCGCCGTGTTTCTCAACCCCGGCCAGTGGTGTTTTTTGCGGGTGACTCAGCAGCGCCGCCAGGCTGTGCGGGCGTCCACGCGCGCCGCTGGCCTGGTAGTCGGCCAGCAGCGCGGCGGCCACGTCGGCCGCCTCCAGGCCACGCACTTGTATCAGGTGCGCGAACAACAGGTCCACCAGTTTTTCCAGCGCGAACTCATGCGTCTTGCCGGTGGTTTGCCAGAGCCAGTCGCTGAAGGCCAGGAAGTTCTGGAAGGCCGAACCCGGCGCCAGCAACAAGTCCAGGCCGCGGGAAAACCGGCCGGAGTTTGCCACCATTTCCCAATAACGCGCAAACCGCTTGATGCGCTGCATGGTCGCAAAATCCACCGTCGAGTTCTGCAAAATCGTGTACGGCGTCTGCGGGTCGTAGACCATGGCGAAGCCGGCCGTGTGCCGCGTGATCGGCGTGCCGCGCAGGCGCTTGAGCACACCGAACTGGATCTCGTGCGGACCCAGGCCATGCAGGCGGTCAAAACCTTGGGCAAAACTTTCCAGCGTCTCGCCGGGCAGGCCGAAGATCAGGTCGGCATGCACATGGGCGCGGCTCTCATTGACCAGCCAGCGCAGGTTGTCAGCGGTTTTGCCGTTGTCCTGTTTGCGCGAGATGCGCTGCTGCACCTCGGGGTTGAAGCTCTGGATGCCGACCTCGAACTGCAGCGCACCGTCGGGGAACTGCGCAATCAATTCCTTGAGGCGATCCGGCAGGCTGTCGGGCACGACTTCGAAATGCACAAACACATCGGGCGCCTCGGCGATGCGGTCCAGGAAAAACTGCAGGATGCGCACCGAGTTGTCTATCTTCAGGTTGAAGGTGCGGTCCACAAACTTGAAGTTGCGCGCGCCGCGCCGGTACAGGGCGTCGATTTCGGCCATGAAGCCGTCCAGTTCAAAGGCCCAGGCGGTTTTGTCGAGTGCGCTCAGACAAAACTCGCACTTGAAGGGGCAGCCCCGCGAAGCCTCGACATAGAGCAGGCGCTGCGCCAGATCCTCCGCCGTGTATTCGCTGTAGGGCAGCACCAGCTCATCAAGCGCTGGCTGCTCGCCGGCCATCACCTTCATCAGCGGCTTGGGGCCATCCAACAAGGCGCGGCACAGTTTCGGAAAGCTCACGTCGCCCCAACCCGTGACCACATGGTCGGCCAGACGGCAAATCTCCTGCTGCTCCACTTCGTGGCTGACCTCGGGGCCGCCGAGCACGATGGTGATGTCTGGCCGCAAGGTTTTCAGCAGGCGCACGAGCTGGGTGGTTTCGACCACGTTCCAGATGTAAACGCCGAGGCCTATCACCTGGGGTTGCAGCGCCAGCAACTCTT
>JAZKIE010000378.1:0-2889 GCA_040385025.1 Pseudomonadota bacterium
CGAGTTTTTTGACACCTATGCCGCTGATACCTTCCAGGTCGGTCAGGGTCTGCGGCGCGCGCTCGGCAATGGCGCGCAGGGTCGCGTCGTGAAAGATCACAAAGGCCGGCAGGTTGTGCTCGCGCGCCACTTCGGCGCGCCAGGCCTTGAGCCGGGCCAGGCGCTCCAGCGCGCCGGTATTGAGCGAAGCCTCGGCCAGGCCTTTGGCCGAAGTCTTGGTGCTTTTTTTGCGCCGCTCGCCCGCGCCGCCCGCGGCCTGCTCGCGCAGCAGCACGCTGATCTCGCCCTTGAGCACCTGGCGCGCGTCGGGCAGCAACTGCAGCGTGTTGAAGGCGTCGGGATCGACCCGCACCATGCCCTTGGCGATCAGTTGGCGCAACACGCCGCGCCACTGCACTTCAGACAGGTCGGCGCCTATGCCGAAGGTGCTGAGTTTGTCGTGGCTGTGCTGCAGCACTTTCTCGGTGGTCTTGCCGCGCAGGATGTCCATCAGGTGGCCGGCGCCGAAGCTGATGCCGCTGGCCTGATACACGCGGTAGATGCAGCTCAGCATCTTGCGCGCCGCTTCGGTGGCGTCCCAGACCTTGGGCGGCGCCAGGCAGTTGTCGCAGTTGCCGCAGGGCAAGCTGTCTTCACCGAAATAATGCAGCAGGCTGACGCGGCGGCAACGTGTGTCTTCGGCCAGGCTCAGGAGTGCGTCGAGTTTGCCGCGCATCACCTGTTTGAATTCCTCGCTGGCGGCCTCGCTGGTGTCTATCATGCGGCGCTGATTCACGACGTCCTGCAGGCCGTAGGTCATCCAGGCATTGGCTGGCAGGCCGTCGCGTCCCGCGCGGCCGGTTTCCTGGTAATAACCTTCGATGTTTTTCGGCATGTCCAGGTGCGCGACAAAACGCACGTCGGGCTTGTCGATGCCCATGCCGAAGGCAATCGTCGCGACCATCACCATGCCCTCTTCGCGCAGGAAGCGGTCCTGGCGCTGCTGGCGCAGTGCGCTGTCCAGGCCGGCGTGGTAAGCCATGGCTTTGAGGCCTGCTTCCTGCAGCATGTCGGCCACTTCTTCCACCCGTTTGCGCGACTGGCAGTAGACGATGCCGGCCTCTCCCGCGTGTTCCGTCTCGATGAAGCGCAGCAATTGGTGCGTCGCGTTGGTTTTTTCGACAATGGTGTAACGAATGTTTGGGCGGTCGAAGCTGCTGACGAATTCACGCGCGTCCTCGAGCTTGAGCCGCTCGATCATGTCCTGGCGCGTCAGCGCATCGGCGGTGGCCGTCAGCGCGATGCGCGGCACATCGGGGAAGGTTTCGTGCAGCAGGCTCAGCGACCGGTACTCGGGCCGGAAGTCGTGGCCCCACTGGCTCACGCAGTGCGCCTCGTCAATCGCGAACAGGCTCAGCAGGCCGCGCTCATGCAGCGAGCCCAGCAGGCCCTTCATGCGCGGCGTGTTGATGCGCTCCGGCGCGGCATACAGCAGGGTCAGCTCGTTGCGCAACAACTGCTTTTCAAGCGCGCTGCTTTCTTCCTGCGTCTGGGTGGAGTTGAGGAAAGCCGCAGACACACCGGCCTCATGCAGGGCGCCGACCTGGTCGTGCATCAGCGCAATCAGCGGCGAGATCACCACCGTCACGCCATGGCCGGCGTTTTGCCGGGCGATGGCCGGGATCTGGTAACACAAGGACTTGCCGCCACCGGTCGGCATCAGCACCAGCGCGTCGCCGCCGCCGACCACGTGGTCGACGATGTCCTGTTGCGGGCCGCGGAAGTCCGAATAGCCGAAAACCTGACCCAGGATGTCCAGCGGGGAGGGGTGGGTCGAGGTGTGCGGCAAGGTAAGGTGTGTCAGGGCAGGGAAAGTCGCTATAAAATTGATAGCTACTTGCGCCGGTTGTATATGGGCTGGAGCCAGTTTTGACTTGAAAATCGGCTACATCTGCTCCCAGGGCAGACCTTCAAAACGCCAGCCGCTCAGGGTGGAGCGCTGGAATTGCTCATCGAGCTCGCCCTCAAAACCGTGCACCACGTTGATGACCTCGGAAAAACCGGCAGCCTCCAGCGCCTGGCCCGCGGCCAGGGTGCGCTGGCCGGAGCGGCAAATCAGCAACACCGGCTGCGCCTTGCTGCTGGCCTCACGCGCCACGGCATCGGCAAATTTCTTCGCATCCGGCGTCAGGTCGGGGTACTCGTACCAGGGCACGTTGACCACGCCCGGTGGCCGGCCGACATACAGCGACTCGATTTCCATGCGCACATCGACAAACAGCGCGTCGGGGTGTTGCTGGAGGTAGTCCCAGGCTTCTTTGGGTTGGAGGTGTTTCATGGGGGTATCCGGCGGGAGCCTTATTGTCAGGCATGTTTCTGGCCGAGGCCGGGACTTGTCCGCAGGGTTTGTAGGTGCAGGGGCTACGCCTTAAAATCGGGGCATGAAGCAAGCCATCTACACCCGCGGCGCGGCGCTCCCCGCCATCCTCGAAAAACGCATCGCCATTCTCGACGGCGCCATGGGCACCATGATCCAGCGCTTCAAGCTGACTGAGGCGCAGTACCGGGGCGAGCGTTTCAAGGATTTCCATAAAGACGTCAAGGGCAACAACGAGCTGCTGAGCCTGACCCGCCCCGACGTGATCCAGGACATTCACGAAGGCTACCTGGCCGCCGGCGCCGACATGATCGAAACCAACACTTTTGGCGCCACCACCGTGGCCCAGGCCGACTACGACATGGCCGAGCTGGCGGTGGAGATGAACTACGAGTCCGCCCGCATTGCGCGCGCCGCCTGCGACAAGTTCTCCACGCTGGACAAACCGCGGTTTGTCGTCGGCGCCCTCGGCCCCACGCCCAAAACGGCCAGCATCAGCCCCGACGTCAACGACCCCGGCGCGCGCAACACCA
>JAZKIE010000379.1:0-1659 GCA_040385025.1 Pseudomonadota bacterium
CGCGGAATCGGGAACAGCAGCGAGGCGTCGTACTGGTCAATGTAGGCCGAGCTTTTGCCCAGTTGCGATTCTTCAGGGGTGTTCATGCGGATGCCTGTGCGGCCTGTGAGGTATTCAGATGGGGAATCAGGGGTTCAAGAATGCGCTGCACCACACCGGCCGGCAGGTCGTGGCCCATGCCTTCGATGCCGACCAGGCTCGAGCCAGGAATACGCCGGGCCGTATCTTCGCCACAGGCATAAGGCACCAGGGGGTCGGCCTTGCCGTGGATCACCAGCGTAGGCATGCGCAGGCGAGCCAGTTCATCGGCGCGGCGGCCGTCGGCGACGATGGCCACCATCTGGCGCAACACGCCGGCTGGATTGAAGTTGCGCTGCGCTGCAGCCGTGATGCGTTCACGCAGCTCGGCGTCATCCACCGGAAAGCCAGGGCTGCCAATCGCCTTGAAGAGTTTGACGTAGTGGTCGGTCACCGAAGAAAGATCCTTGCCGGCCGGACGGCTCAGCAACACCCGCATGACATGCGGCCTGGCCTGCGGCAGACCGCGTGCGCCGCTGGAGCTCATGATGCTGGTCAGGCTCAACAAGCGCTGCGGCGCGGCCAGCGCCACGCGCTGCGCGATCATGCCGCCCATGCTGACCCCGACCACATGGGCTTTTGCCACGCCCAGCGTATCGAGCACGGCCAGCGCATCGGCCGCCATGTCGTGCAACGCATAGGGCGCCTTCACGCCCAGCCCCAACTTGTACCTGATGCTGGCCCACACCAGGTTGGGCGTGCCGAGGTGATCAAACTTCTGCGACAGGCCGATGTCGCGGTTGTCCAGGCGGACCACGCGGTACCCAGCGTCCACCAGCGACTGGACCAGCGCCGGCGGCCAGGCCACGAGTTGCATGCCCAGGCCCATGATCAGCAGCACCACCGGCCGGCCCGCGGTGTCGCCCGGGTGCGTGTCTTCGATCTCGATGTCGATGTTGTTTGCTCTTATTTTCATAGCTATTCAGGCCAACCAGGCGGTGGATCCAGGGTTATTTCTCTTGAAAATCAAGTGAATTCATTTTCGCGCAGCCATTTGGTCGCAATCCATTTTTCGCCCGCCAGCACCGGCATGCCGCCGTGCAGGGTCTGGCTGCAGGGGTGGGCCTGGCTGTAGCTGAAAAACACCGCGCTGCCGCGCCGCGGCACCACCTGCAGCCGCAGGTCGGGAAACACCGTGGCGCCACCCTGGGCCGGCTCCTGCAGGTACATGATCAGCGTGGCCACGCGCTGGCCGCCGCGCGCCAGGATGGCGGCCGTGCCGGGCTCGGCCGGATCAAAATAATCGTAGTGCGGCTTGTACTCGGTGCCAGGACCATAACGCAGCACCTGCAGGCCTTCGCCGTTTTCGACCGGCCAGCCCAGCAGTTTTGCAATGCGCGCCTCGATGGCGGCGACCACGGCATTTTCACCGCGCGTGAAAAACATGCCGTCGCTGGTGCGGTCGGCGTGCACCTCTTCGCCGCCGGTCTCCAGCGCCACCGTGAGTGAGCGCTGCAGCCGGGGTTTGGCCGCCGCGATCAGCGCCAGGCACTCCTCGTCGCTCAGCAGATCCTCCAGCACCAGCAGGTCGGGCGTGCGCATCACGCTGCTGATGGACACCTGCCTGTCGCCGGCGTCCAG
>JAZKIE010000379.1:1759-3185 GCA_040385025.1 Pseudomonadota bacterium
TTGAAGCTGATGATCTTGTACTTGCCGCCTTTGAACTCTTCAAACACACAGCTCACCACGCGTGGCTTCAGGGCCTTGCGGTCCACCGCCTTGAAATATTCTTCGCTCGCCAGGTTGATGATCACCGGCGAGGTATCGGCCGCAGCACGCTGGTTGAGGTAGGCCGAAATTTTTGAGCCCCAGAACTGGTACAGGTTGCTGGTCTCGCCGACCTCCAGCGTCGTGCCCATCTCGAGGCGGTAAGGCTGCATGCGGTCCAGCGGGCGCAACACGCCGTAAAGGCCGCTCAGGATGCAGACATGGTCCTGCGCCCAATCAAGCTGCGGCCCGCTGAGGGTCTTGGCGTCCAGCCCGCCGTACACATCCCCGTCAAAGGCCAGCACCGCCTGTTTCGAGTTTTTGGCGGTGAAACGCGGCGACCAGGCCTGGTAACGCGCGACGTTCAGTCCGGCCAGCGTGTCGGATAGTTTCATCAGGGTGCTGATTTGCTGCGGCGTTTTTTCCCGGAGCACTTCGATGAGCTCGGCCGACTGGCGCGCAAAAAGGGCGGGGGTATGGGTGGCGACCTGCGGCGGCGTGTCGTAATCCAGCGACTTGGCCGGCGAAAGGAGAAACAGCATGGATGGGGATTCTTCGGGGAAAGGTAATGGGACACCCTCACTTTACGACAGCTTGGCCGCTAAACCCGGGGGCCGGCACGGCGCACGCCTGCGCTTTCGTCCCCGCTTGGCAGGGCTCAGGAGTTACGTTATAGTAAACTCATTATGAATAGGTGAATTCCAGCCAGCCCAAAGAACGGCCTTGTTAGCCACCTGTACCCACTCAATCGGAGATCGCCATGGCCGCCCTGATGAACCCCCTGACTGCGCCCCCCGCCCTGTCCAGCCTGCCGCCGCCGGCGCCCGTGCAGCAACTGCACCACTACGCCTACCGCGCCAAAGATGCCGAGGAGACACGGCACTTTTATGAAGACATCCTTGGCCTGCCGCTGTACCACATCATCCAGAGCGACTACGTGCCGAGCACCGGCGAGTACTGCCCCTACACGCACTTTTTCTTCCGCCTGCAAGACGGCTCCTTCATCGCGTTTTTTGACCTCGGCAACGACGAGGCGGCCCTGCCCTCACCGAACACGCCACTGTGGGTCAATCACATTTCGTTTCGCGTCAACACCGTGGCCGACCTCGAAGCCATGAAGGCGCGGCTGCAGGCCGACGGCATCGAGGTGCTGGGCGTGACCGACCACCACATCTTCAAGAGCATTTATTTTTTCGACCCGAACGGCGTGCGGCTGGAGCTGACAGCCCAACTGGCCGATGAGTTTGAAATGCTGCAGGAGAGCAAAACCGCCCACGCGCGGCTGGCCGAATGGACGGCGCGCAAGCAGCAGTGGCGTCAGGACAAGGCCACCGGACAGGCTGCAGAG
>JAZKIE010000379.1:3285-6331 GCA_040385025.1 Pseudomonadota bacterium
GCGCAAAAAACGCTGGAGATTTTCAAGCGCCTGGGCATCTACGAACGGATTGCGGCCAAAGGCGTGCAATGGAGCGTGGGCCGCACTTTTGCGGGCGAGGACGAGGTCTATTCCTTTGATCTGCGCCAGCAGCAAACCCACTCGCTGAGCCTGCAGCCACCCTTCATCAACATCCAGCAGTTCTACATCGAGGGTTTTCTGGTCGAGCAGATCCAGGCCTTGAACGCCAGCAAGCCCCGCATTGACCTGCGCTGGAGCAACCGCATCACCGCCTTTGAACAAAACAGCGACTGCGCCACCTTGTCCATCAGCACGCCGGCCGGCGACTACAAACTTGAAGCCGAGCACCTGATCGACTGCACCGGCTCGCGCAGCCCGTTTCGTGCCTGGTGCGGCGCCTCCGTCACCGCCAAAAAAGGCGATGACCGCTGGTGCATCGCCGATGTGCGTTTCAGGGACGCCCCGCCGGTCGAGCGCCACACCTGGATAGAAGCGCCCTTCAACGACAAACGCGCCGTCTGGCAGCACCTGATGGCCGACGGCGTCTGGCGCATCGACTACCAGATGGCGCCCAATTGCGACCCGGAAGAAGTCAGCCGCGAGGATGTGGTGCGGGCCAGGCTCAACGCCCAGTTCAAGCGTGAACTCGGCAAGGACGAGTGCGAGATCGTCTGGGTCGGCCCCTACGCCTACCGCAGCGAATGCCTGGACCAGTTGCGCCACGGCCGGGTGTTTTTTGCCGGTGACTCCGCCCATGTGGTCAGCCCCTTTGGCGCACGCGGCGGCAACTCGGGCGTGCAGGACGCCGACAACCTGGCCTGGAAGCTGGCCGCAGTGTTACAAGGCCGCGCCGGCCGGCAACTGCTGGACAGCTATCACCGCGAACGCCACGAGGCGGCGCAGCAGAACGTGCTGGTCACCAACCGCACCGCACGTTTTTTGCGGCCGGCCGACGGCGCCGAGCGCCTGTTCCGCAGCGCCGCCCTGGGACTGGCCCGCCAGCACCCGTTTGCCCGGCAACTGGTCAACACCGGCCGCATGTCGTCGCCAAATATCTATTCGCGCAGCCCGATTTGTGACAAAAGTGGCGGGGTGGCGACACAAAATGTCAGTTTTTTGTGGTCCGACGGCCATCCCGGTGAACTGGTGCAACTGCTGGACTGGGCAGGCAGCCGGCTGATGCTGCTGGTGTTCGGCGAGCTGCCGCCGGCCACCGCGAAACGCCTGCGGGCACTGAACGGTCAGACCGGCGTTGTCTGCGTGCAGGTGCTGGCCCCACGCCAGCACGCCCAGGCGCTTGAACATGTGATCGACAACAGTGGCCAGTTGCGGGCGACGTGCAGAATTGCCAGCCAAGCCGGCTGGGCCCTGCTGCGACCTGACAGCTATGTGGCGGCGACCGGCGAAGGTGTCGATGCCTCAGTGGTGCACGCCATCACGACCGCACTCGGCCTGCAAGGGGAAACCACATGAAAACCGCCCTGAACTTCCAGGACGCCGATGCGTTCTACGAGTGCCTGCTCGACGCCCACCAGGGCCTGAGCCGCGAGCAGTCCGAGCTGCTGAACGCCCGGTTGATCCTGATCCTGGCGAATCAGCTCGGCGACGGCGCCCTGCTCAAGTCCTGCATCGAAGCAGCCAGGCCGGTGCCAGTCGAATAAAATCGGCCCACTGATCCACCCCGGCGGCATCTCACCAGATGCCGTTTTTCATTGCCGCCCATGACCGAATCCGCCAAGCCCCTGCCCACCCCACCCGCCGCCGGGAGTCCGATCGAGCGGGTTGCCGTGCCCACGCCGGGGCTGGACCGCCTGGCCAAGTCCTTCGAGCCGGCCGCGATCGAAGGCCAATGGGGCCCGCGCTGGGAAGCCAGCGGCATGTACGAACCGACGCTGGACGCGGCCAAGCCCTCGTTTTCCATCCAGCTGCCGCCGCCCAATGTGACCGGCACGCTGCACATGGGCCACGCCTTCAACCAGACCATCATGGACTCGCTGACGCGTTACCACCGCATGCGCGGCCACAACACGCTGTGGGTGCCGGGCACCGACCACGCCGGCATCGCCACGCAAATCGTTGTGGAACGCAAGCTGCAGGGCGAAGGCCAAAGCCGGCACGACCTGGGCCGCGAAAAATTTGCCGACAAGGTCTGGGAGTGGAAGGAAGAGTCGGGCAGCACCATCACGCGCCAGATGCGCCGCATGGGCGACTCGGTGGCCTGGAAACACGAGTACTTCACCATGAACCCGAAGATGTCCAAGGTGGTCACCTCCACCTTTGTGCAGCTCTACGAGCAGGGCCTGATCTACCGCGGCAAACGCCTGGTCAACTGGGACCCCATCCTCAAATCTGCGGTGTCGGACCTCGAAGTCGAGAGCGAGGAAGAAGACGGCTTCCTCTGGCACATCTCTTACCCGCTGGCCGATGGAAGCGGCTCGCTGACGGTGGCCACCACCCGGCCGGAAACCATGCTCGGTGACGTGGCCCTGATGGTGCATCCGGAGGACGAGCGTTACAGCCACCTGATCGGCAAGATGGTGACACTGCCGCTGTGTGATCGCGAGATCCCGGTGATTGCCGACGACTATGTGGACAAGGCCTTCGGCACCGGCGTGGTCAAGGTCACGCCCGCGCATGACAGCAACGACTATGCGGTCGGCCAGCGCCACCAGTTGCCCATGATTGGCGTGCTCACGCTGGACGCGGCCATCAACGACAACGCGCCTGAAAAATACCGGGGCATGGACCGCTTTGTGGCGCGCAAGGCGGTGGTCGCTGATCTGGAGGCCCAGGGTTTTCTGGTCGAGGTCAAGAAACACAAACTCATGGTGCCGCGCTGCGCGCGCACCGGCGCCGTGATTGAGCCCATGCTGACCGACCAGTGGTTTGTCGCCATGAGCAAGGTCAGCGACCAGGACCCCACCGGCAAGTCGATCGCCCAGAAAGCCCGCGATGCCGTGGACAGCGGCGCGGTCAAGTTTGTGCCCGAGCAGTGGGTCAACACCTACAACCAGTGGATGGGCAACATCCAGGACTGGTGCATCTC
>JAZKIE010000380.1:0-7701 GCA_040385025.1 Pseudomonadota bacterium
TGATTTGCCTTACATCGGCCTGATAGGCAGCAAAACCAAGTGGGCGACATTTCGCCACCGGCTGGAAGCGCGTGGTTTTACGCCGGCAGAACTGGCGCATGTGACCTGCCCGATCGGGCTGCCCGGCATCACAGGCAAGGAGCCCGAAGTGATTGCCATAGCCGTGGCGGCACAGTTGTTGCTGCATGTCGGCAGGGAAAAACGGTGAGTTCGCTTCGGCTCCCTGTTGGCACAGGTTTGAAAATTGTATACACTTTGGTGGACAGGTCGCAGCGGAGCATGCAGTGTTCGCGGCCGAATCTCTCTGCTCAGAGCGCCCGCAGTGGTGAGCAGGTTTGAAAGTTGAGTCATGGAAAGCTACTACCTGGACTGGGCCAACCTGCTGCTGCGCTGGGTCCACGTCATCACCGCCATCGCCTGGGTGGGTTCCTCGTTTTATTTTGTTTTTCTCGATTCGAGCCTGACGCCGCCGGTCGATGAAGACCTCAAGAAGCAGGGCGTCAGCGGCGAGCTTTGGGCCGTGCATGGCGGCGGGTTTTACCACCCGGTCAAATTTGCCGTCAAGCCGCCTGAACTGCCGAAACACCTGCACTGGTTTTACTGGGAAAGTTACAGCACCTGGTTATCGGGCTTTGCGCTGTTCACCGTGTCCTACCTCTGGAGCGCCGGCACCTACCTGATCGACAAATCGCTGATGAACTGGTCGTCTGGCGCCGCCATCGGTGTCGCACTGTCGTTTTTTGTGGTGTTCTGGATGCTGTACGACGGCATTTGCCAGATTTTCGGCAAGCGTAAAAACGGCGATGCCATCGTTGGCGCGCTGGTCTTGGTGCTGGTGTGTGTGGCGTCGTGGCTGGCTTGTCACTGGTTTGCCGGCCGGGCCGCGTTTTTGCTGGTGGGCGCGATGATCGCCACCGCCATGAGCGCCAACGTCTTTTTCTGGATCATTCCCGGCCAGCGCCAGGTGATCGCCAGCATCAAGGCCGGCCAGCCGGTGGACCCGGTGCACGGCCAGCGCGGCAAGCAGCGCAGCGTGCACAACACCTACTTCACCTTGCCGGTGCTGTTTGCCATGCTCAGCAACCACTACAGCTTCACTTACAGCCACCCGCAGAACTGGCTGGTGCTGATTGTCATGATGCTGGCCGGTGCGCTGATCCGCCAGTTTTTTGTGATGCGCCACGGCTACAAGCTGGGCCGCAACGGCAATCCCTTGCCTTATGCGCTTGTCGGTGTGGTGCTGATCCTCGGCGCCATCGTCTGGATGAAGCCGCCACCGGCTCCCGCGGCGCCGGCATTTGCTATCAATTCAGGAGCTGCTCGCGCAGGAGGGGCGGGGTCTGGAGCCCAGAATGACTATATGGCTCTGCAAAAAGTGATGGAGCAGCGCTGTTACCAGTGCCACGGCGCCCAGTTGCAGATGAAAAATGTGCGGCTGGATTCGCCCGCCTTGCTCAAGCAGCATGCGCAGTCGGTGTACCAGCAGGTGGTCGTGAGCAAAATCATGCCCATGAACAACGCCACCGGCATGCTCGACGCCGAACGCGCCCTGGTCCGGCAGTGGTTTGAAGGCGGCGCCAAAACGCCGTGAGCACCTGCCCGTTGCCAAGTGGCAGCGGCTCATGCCAAGCTTATGGCTTACGTTGGCATGCCAACTGAGGCTGTAAGTTCTGCGTAATATCGCGTATCGACGCAGGCCGTGTGGCATGCTTCAATGCGCTACCGCAGCAAACAGGTTGCTGCGAGCAGGTCGGGCACGGTCGAAGTGCCACCACCTTGATCACCGAGGAGACAAAAACATGATGCCCACCCAGTTGCTGGTTCGCACCTTCCTTATCACCGGCCTCATGGCTGCCTCGCTGGCAGCCGGCGCCGCCCAGATTGTTGTCGGGCAGGTTGCGCCCCTGTCGGGCCTGGAAGGCACACAGGCCCGCGCCTACTCCACAGGCATCCAGCTGGCCTTGACCAAGGCCAACAAGGCCGGCGGCGTCAACGGCCACACCTTCAGCCTGGTGCGCAAGGACGATGGCGGGCGGCCCGCCGACAACATGGCCGGCACCAAGGCGCTGCTCAGCGAAAACCGGCCGCTGGTGCTGGCCGGTTATTTCGGCGACCGGATCGTCGGCGAGCTGGTGTCGTCCAAGCTGCTGGAGACCGAAAACATCGCCCTCGTGGGTTACCGCGTCAACGAGATACGCACCGAGGCGCCGCTGGTCTACAGCGTGCGCGCCAACCTGCGCGATGAACTCAACAAGATCACCGAACACCTGGTCACGGTGGGGGTGACCCGCCTGGGCCTGTTCTACCCCGACGGCGCCGGCGCGGCAACGCTGCTGACGGCCATGGAAGAGGTGATGAAAGCCCGCGGCGCCAAACTCACCGCCAAGGCCACGTATGTGCAGGGCACCAACAAGGTCCCCAACGCAGTGGTCGACACGTTTATCAATGCCGCGCCGCAGGCCATCATCGTCGTCGCCAGCGGTGCCGCCGCCGCAGCTTTTGTCGAGAAGTACCGGCTGGACGGCGGCACGGCGCAGTTGTTTGCGCACTCCGGTGCGGACATCGAGCAGATTTCGCAGCGCCTCGGTGAGGACCAGCTCAAGGGCCTGGCGATCACGCAGGTCACGCCCAATCCCTACAAAATTGCGGGGCGCCTGAGCAAGGAGTTCAGCGACATCGCCACCAAGACGCCCAACCTGGAGGTGCCTATCAGCTACGCCATGATGGAGGGCTATATTGCCGGCGCGGTGATCGTGGAAGCCGCGCGGCGCATGGGGCCGAAGATATCGCGCGAAGGTTTTGTCGCCGCACTCGACAGCATTGACGTTGATCTGGGTGGCTACAAGGTCGGCTTCAAGCCCGGCATGCGCTCCGGCTCCAAATTTGTCGAGTTGAGCATCGTGACCGCCAGCGGACGCATCCGGCAATAAAGCCGGGGGAGGTGCGGCTCACCAGCCGCTCACCAGCCCTGCCGAGCGGGTCGAGGTTTTCTCGAAGTGGCTGGCCAGGTAGTCGACAAAGGCCCTGACGCGGGCTGACACCTGGTGCCGCTGTGGCCAGACCGCATGGATGTCGGCCGGCGGCGACTGGTAGTTTTCCAGCACCTGGCGCAAGCGGCCACTGCGCAGGTAACGCGCCACATCCCATTCGGCCCGCATCACGATGCCGTGGCCGGCCAGCGCCCAGTTCACCGCAATCTCGCCGTCGCTGGTGCTCAGGTTGCCGCGCACCTTGACGGTCTCCACACGTTTGCCCGCGCTCAGGCGCCAGATGCCGTAGGCCTCGCCGCCCTGGCGGATGCCGATGCAGCTGTGCTGTGCCAGCTCATGCGGAACCTTGGGCGCGCCCCGTTTAGCCAGGTAGGCGGGTGACGCGCACAGCAGGCGGCGGTTCGGTGCCAGCTTGCGGGCGATCACGCGCGCGTCCGGCGGCTCGCCGAAACGCACACACACATCAAAGGCGTCGTCGTCGGCCGGCGGCGGGTTGACCGTGAGCTGGAGCTGGATCTGCACCTCGGGGTGCATCTTGGCAAAACCCGAGATCAGTGGCGCGATGTGGGTGCGGCCAAAACCCAGCGTGGCGTTCACGCGCAGCAGGCCCTTGGGCGCCGCCACCGCGCTGGCCAGCAGTTGCTCCATGTCGTCGATTTCTGCCAGGATGCGCCGGGCGTGGCCAAGGTAAAGCTCGCCCTCGGGCGTCAGGCTGACGCGCCGCGTTGTGCGGTTGAGCAACTGCACGCCGAGCCGGCTTTCCATCTGCGCCAGGCGTTTGCTTACCGCTGGCGTGGTGACATCCAGCTCGCGGGCAGTTGCCGAGAAACTGGCGCAGCGCGCCAGCAGGCTGAAAAACGCCATCTCGGATGGGGCGGAGACCGGTGTGGACATGGCGTAACTCTTAACTCAAAGTAAACAATAAGATAACTTTAGACGCTTCTTTTGAACAGTGCAATCCGTAAAGTGGACGGCATACATCAACAGGAGAACCCCGTGAAAAGTTACAAGATCGCCTGCATCCCGGGCGACGGCATCGGCAAGGAAGTGATTCCCGCTGGCCAGCAGGTGTTGCAGACGCTGGCCGCCACGCAGAAAAATTTCAGCTTCGACTTCACGTCCTTCGGCTGGGGCGGTGACTGGTTCCGCGAACACGGCGTGATGATGCCGGACGATGGCCTGGATGCGCTGCGCGGCATGGACGCCATCCTGTTCGGTTCGGCCGGGGATCCGCACATTCCCGACCACATCACGCTGTGGGGCCTGCGCCTGAAGATTTGCCAGGGCTTCGACCAGTACGCCAATGTGCGGCCGACCCGCATCCTGCCTGGCATTGACGCGCCGCTCAAGCGCTGCACCGCCAAAGACCTGGACTGGGTCATCGTGCGCGAAAACTCAGAAGGCGAATACGCCGGTGTTGGTGGCCGCGTGCACCAGGGGCACCCGATCGAGGTCGCTACCGACATGTCCATCCTGACGCGTGCCGGTGTCGAGCGCATCATGCGTTTTGCCTTCCGGCTCGCGCAGTCGCGCCCGCGCAAGCTGCTGACCGTGGTCACCAAATCCAATGCCCAGCGCCACGGCATGGTGATGTGGGACGAGATCGCGCTGCAGATCAGCAAGGAGTTTCCCGACGTGCGCTGGGACAAGGAACTGGTGGACGCCTGTACCGCGCGCATGGTCAACCGCCCGGCCTCGCTGGACACGCTGGTCGCCACCAACCTGCATGCCGATGTTCTGAGCGACCTGGCCGCCGCGCTGGCCGGCAGCCTGGGCATCGCGCCCACCGGCAACATCGACCCGGAGCGGCGCTACCCGTCCATGTTCGAGCCCATCCACGGCTCGGCCTTCGACATCATGGGCCAGGGCCTGGCCAATCCGGTCGGCACCTTCTGGTCCTGCGTGATGCTGCTGGAGCACCTCGGTGAAAACGCCGCAGCGCAGCGCCTGATGCAGGTCATCGAGCAGATCACCGCCGACACCTCGCTGCACACCCGCGACCTGGGCGGCAACGCCACCATGGCGCAGGTGACCCAGGCCGTGTGCGAGCGCCTGTCCGGCGCGCGGGAAGAAACCCGCCGCGCCGCCTGAAACATGAATCAAGAGTAGATTGAGACATCACTAAAACCGAAGGAGACAAAACCCATGAAGAAGCTGATTGCATCCCTGAGCCTCGCGCTGTTGGCGCCGCTGGCGCTGGCCCAGCCCTGTCCCGAGAAGAACCTGCTGTACTGGCAAGCCTTCCCGCCTGGCGGCGAGTCCGACCTGTCGGCGCGCCATCAGCAGGTGGTTCTCAAGAAAAAATGTGCCGCTGTCGACACCATCATTCAGTACAAGGCGGGCGCCGGTGGCGCCCTCATGTGGTCGCAGATGAACCAGTTGCCCGGCGATGGCCTGAACGTGGTGGGCGTGAACCTGCCGCACATCGTGTTCCAGCCCATCGAGGGGCAGGTTCAGTACAAGACCGCCGACGTGACGCCGGTGTTCTGGTTCCACTTCACACCCGACGCGCTGGTGGTGCCGGAGGCCAGTCCGTACAAGACCTTCGCCGACTTCATCGCCGCGGCCAAAAAAGACCCCGGCAAGATGAGCCTGGGCGGCTCGGGACTGAACTCGGCCAACCACGCTTCGCATGAGCGCCTGAACGCCGCCTTCGGCATCAAGAGCACCTATGTGCCGTACAAGGGCACGGGCGACATGGCGCTGGCGGTGGTCGGCAACCAGATCGACGGTGCGGTGACCTACACCGCCTTTGCCATCAACAACAAGGGCAAGACACGCGCGCTGGCCGTGGCCATGGAAAAACGCCATCCCCTGCTGCCGGATGTGCCGACCTTCCGCGAACTGGGTGTGGACTGGGTCGACGGCGCCTACCGCGGCATCGGTGTGCCCAAATCCACCACGCCGGAAGCCCGCAAAAAGCTGTCTGACATGTGGGCCACGATCAACAACGACCCCGAGATGAAGGAACTGGCAGCCAAAAGCGGTTTCGAGCTGGTCAACGTGGGGGTGGAGCAAATGGACGCCTTCATGAAAGACAAGACCCGCCTGTATACCGAAGGTGCGCAGCGTCTGGGTCTGGGGAAGAAGTAAACCGCAGCACCCGCGCCGCCGGCGCGGCGCGGCTGCAGGCGGGCTTGCCGGCGGAGTTACCACCGGGTTACGGCGGCACAATAGGGTCTGGAGACACCGAATGACCGCACCGAATCCCGCCGCCCAACCCCGCGCCTTTCTTGAGCATCTTTTCCAGGCCGCCGTGCAGCGCGCCTTGCCGCTGCACAACACCGCCGCGTTTTTGCCCCCACCCCCCAAAGGCCGGACCATCGTCCTGGGCGCGGGCAAGGCGGGTGGCTCCATGGCGCAGGCCGTCGAGGCCTTGTGGCCGGTGGACGCGCCTTTGGCCGGCCTGGTTGTCACGCGTTACCACCATATTCCGCCGCGCCCCGAGGGGCTGCCGCAACGCATTGAAATCGTTGAAGCCGCGCACCCGGTGCCTGATGCCGCCGGACTGCAGGCCGCGCAGCGCATCCTGCAGATGACGCAGGGGCTGACGAAAGACGACCTGGTGTTGTGCCTGATCTCGGGCGGAGGCTCGGCCCTCTTGACCTTGCCGGCCGAGGGCCTGAGCCTGGAAGACAAGCAGGGCATCAACAAGGCCCTGCTCAACAGTGGTGCCAACATCGGCGAGATGAACTGTGTGCGCAAACACCTGTCACGCATCAAGGGCGGCCGGCTGGCGGCAGCCTGCGCGCCGGCAACAGTCGTGACGCTGACCATCAGCGATGTGCCGGGCGACGACCCGTCAGTGATTGCCAGCGGCCCGACCGTGCCTGATGTCACGAGCTGCGCTGATGCACTGGTGATTTTGAAGCGTTACAACATCGAGGTGCCACCGGCCCTGCGCGCACAGCTTGAAAGCGGCGCGCTGGAAACACCCAAGCCGGGCGACAAGGCATTCGACGGCCACGCGGTCCACATGATTGCCACGCCGCAGCAGTCGCTGGAAGCAGCGGCTGCGGCAGCGCGTGCGGCGGGCATTGCCGCCTACATCCTCAGCGACGAGATGGAAGGCGAGTCGCGCGAGGTCGGCAAGGTGCATGCTGCGCTGGCACGCGCAGTGGCCTTGCGCGGCCAGCCCTTCAGCAAACCCTGTGTCATTCTGAGCGGTGGTGAAACCACGGTCACGGTGCGGCCGCAGCCGGCAGGCAGCGACAAAAAAGACCGCGGCCGCGGTGGCCGCGCCGGTGAGTTCTGCCTGGGCCTGGCATTGGCACTGCAAGGCCAGCCCGGCGTGTATGCACTGGCGGCAGACACCGACGGCATTGACGGCATGGAGGACAACGCTGGTGCTTTCGTGGCGCCCGACACGCTGCAGCGTGCAGTGGCCAAAGGCATGAAGGTGGACCGCTTCCTGGACCGCAACGACGCCTATGGTTACTTCGAACCGCTGGGCGATCTGGTCGTCACCGGGCCGACGCATACCAATGTCAATGACTTTCGGGCGCTATTGATTTTGTAGCTGTCTACGCAAGCCGGATAAGGGCTGAGGCAGGAAAAGACTGTCATCCCGGACTTGATCCGGGATCCATACAGGCGATCCCCCCGACCGTTCGGGCTGAGCTTGTCGAAGCTGTCTTTGTCTCTACCGTTTGTAGTTCGCCAGCAAGCCGGGGGTTGCCCGGCGGCAACTCACTTTTCTTTTGCGTCGCCA
>JAZKIE010000381.1:0-2928 GCA_040385025.1 Pseudomonadota bacterium
CTGTTCCCGAAAACCCTCTTCAGCGAACTCGGCGAGGGCGAGCCCGTGCGTGTGGTGGACTGCGACAGCGAGGAGCACGAAGCCGAACGTGTGGTGGCGCGCATCCAGGGCCTGCGCGCTGGCGCCGAACTGCAGGCGGGGGGCGAGCAGCACAAGGAGTGGAAAGACTTCTGTGTGCTGTACCGCGCCAACCACATGGCCAAACCATTCGAGAAGGCGTTTCGCAAGGCGCAGATCCCGTACAAGGTCTCGGGTGGCCAGAGCTTTTTTGACCGCGCCGAAATCAAGGACCTGTGCTGCTGGCTGCGGCTGCTGGTCAACAACAATGACGATCCGGCCTTCATGCGCTCGGTCACCACGCCCAAACGCGGCATCGGCCACACCACGCTGGGCGCGCTCGGGGTGTTTGCCAGCAAGTACAAGCTGAGTTTGTTCGAGGCCTTGTTCAGCAATTCGCTGGGTTCGGCCCTGCCGGCCAAGGCGGTGGCTTCGCTGCACGAGTTCGGCCGTTATGTGAACGAGCTGGAATACCGCGCCAGGCACACGGTAGGCGCAGAGGCGGCCCGCGTCTTTTTGACCGACTGGCTCAAGGACATCGCTTACGAAAAGCACCTGTACGACAGCGAAGAGAGCGAAAAACTCGCCGCAGTGCGCTGGACCAATGTGATGGATTTCTGCGACTGGATGGCGCAGCGTTGCGGCGGGCAAATTGACGACACCAGCGGCGCCGTCATCGCGGCAGAAACCAAAACCATGCTGGAGGTGGTGCAAACGATTGCGCTGCTGTCGACCATCAGCGAGCGTGAGGGCGAGCAGAACGTGGTGACGCTGTCGACGCTGCATGCGGCCAAGGGCCTGGAGTGGCCACATGTGGTGCTGGCCGGCTGCTGCGAAGGGCTGCTGCCTTTCAAGCTCGATGACGATGATGGCAGCGATGTGACCAAAACCGAAAACATCGCGTTGCGGCTTCAGGAAGAACGCCGCCTGATGTATGTGGGCATCACGCGGGCGCAACGCACGCTGGCAGTGAACTGGTTGCGCCGGCGCAAAAAGGGCCGCGACACCGTGGCCGGCGTGCCCAGCCGCTTTATCGCCGAGATGGGCCTGGACAAAACCACGGTGAAGGAAGACCCGCGCGAAAAGATCAGGGCCCTGCGCGCCGAATTTGCCAAACGCGCAGCCGACAGCGCCGAGGCCAATACCCTGGCCGAGGCCGCCAGAAGCGCCGGCTGACTCTGGAAACCCCCATGAAACTTCACACCCACTTCCGGCTTGCTCTTGTTTTGATAGCTGTCAGCGCTTTGTGCATAAGGGCTGGCGCCCAAAACTCCACACAGAAGCCAGGCCCCGCCCGCGCATCAGGTGCTTGTCTGACGGGAACACAGCTGTCCGCCCCACATATTTACGGCGAATGGCGGGTACGCTTCAACCCGGCGCCCGCAGGCTTGCCTGCAGTGGCAGTCATGCGTCTGGAAAAACATGCGGAGTTCAGCGAAAGCGTGGCGGGCTCCGTCACACGCGAACTGGGCGCTGCGAGAATCGGGGGCCATGCACCCCGCGCGCAACTGGCGGGTGATCTGGAAAACGGCTTTCTCACCCTCGACGAATCTTCAAACGGCATCAGCATCACAGGCACCTGGAACGGTGAAATGGTAAAAGAATCATGCGGCAAAAAATTCACGGGCACATGGAAAGACACCAGCGACAACGCGCCGTCCGATACGCCGGACGTTCCTTTCACGCTGGAAAAACTCTCAAGCTGGTAGCCGCAGCATGGGGCATGCTAGGCGGCCTGCTGCTGGCCGGTGGCGCAGCGCAGGCCCAGAACACCGGGCCGACTGCGGCCCAAACGGGTTGGCAGGCCTGCCAGGCACTGTCCGCCGATGCCACCGCGCAACTGGCTTGCTTCAGAACCTGGGCGGATGCGCAGGCCCCGGCTGCAGCGCAAACCGTGCAGTCACTGCCGCCAGCGAACGCGCCATCGGTTCAAAAAGCAGCGGGCGGCCTGCAACTTCCCGGCATGGCGCCGGAGGCACCGGATGGCAAACGCATCGGCTGCCGGGACAGCAAGTACTCCGAACTGTCGCGCTTCTGGGAGCTGCAGCGCGGCACCGACTGTGACACTTTCGGCATCCGGGGCTACCGGCCCATCAGCGTGGCGGGGGCGGTCTCGGACAGCATCAACAACAACCCGTCCTCGCCAGCGGCCGGCCACAGCGTGACCACCCCGTTCACCTACGAGCGTTCGGAAGTGCGCCTGCAGTTGTCGGTACGCACCAAGGTCGCCAAGGGCCTGCTGACGTCTGCCGCAGGCGACGAGGCCGGCAGCGATTCGGTGTGGGTCGGTTACACGCAGCAAAGCTACTGGCAGTTTTTTAACGGCAGCATCTCGCGACCCTTCCGCACCACCGATCACGAGCCCGAGGTGGTCTACATCTACCCGCACATGATCGACCTGCCGGGCGGCTGGAAATACCGCCTGAGCGGCCTGGGCCTGACCCACCAGTCCAACGGCCAGAGCCTGCCGCTGTCGCGCAGCTGGAACCGCGTCTACCTGATGGGTGCGGCCGAAAAGGATCTGGGCGGCGACGCCAGCCTGACGCTGCAGGGGCGCATCTGGCAACGTCTGCGCGAGTCTTCCGGCAGTGACGACAACCCGGGCATTGCCGACTTCATCGGCAGGGCCGAGGTCACCGGTCTCTGGCAGATCAACAAGATCCACAGCCTGGGCATGACAGTGCGCCACTCCCTCAAGTCCGACGCACGCGGCTCGGTCAAGCTGGAGTGGATGAAAGCCTCGACCGCCATCGCCGACAGCGCAGCCCTGCGTTACCACGTGCAGTTGTTCAGCGGCTACGGTGACAGCCTGATCGACTACAACCGGCGCCGCAACGTGCTGAGTGTGGGCCTGAGCCTGGTGGACTGGTA
>JAZKIE010000382.1:0-2162 GCA_040385025.1 Pseudomonadota bacterium
GATCAGGCCCATGCTCAGCGTGTGGTTGACGATCTCGAACAGGCTGACCAGGCGCATCTGCCGGTGCCCGGTTTTCATGAAGTCCAGCATGGCGGCGCGTGCAAAACCGGCTTCGCGCTGGGTGTGCGAGAACAGCTTGACGGTGGCGATGTTGGTGTAGGCGTCGGTGATGCGGCCGGTCATCATCGAGCGGGCATCGGCTTGCTGCTTGCCGATTTTTCCCAGGCGCGGCACGAAGTAGGCCAGCGACAGTATGTAGAGCGCCAGCCACACCATGAAAGGCAGCACCAGCTTCATGTCGAAGGAGCCGGCCAGCAGCGTCATGGTGAGCACATAGGCGCCCATGGTCACCAGCACGTCGGCCATGACAAACAGCGTGTCGCGTACGGCCAGTGCGGTCTGCATCACCTTGGTGGTCAGGCGGCCGGCAAACTCGTCCTGGTAGAAGGACAGGCTCTGGCCCAGCATCAGGCGGTGGAAGTTCCAGCGCAGGCGCATCGGGAAGTTGATGGCCAGCGTCTGGTGCTTGACGATGGTCTGCAGTGCCACCACGACCACGCTGGCCAGCACGATCGCCAGCAGCACGAGCAGCATGGGGCCGCGCTCCTGCCAGAAGTTTGCCGGTGGTGTGATGGCCAGCCAGTCGACGATGCGTCCCAGCATCGCGAACAGCAGCGCGTCGAAGATGGCCATGGTCGCCGACAGGCCAGCCAGCAGCAAAATGTAGCCGCGCGCACCCTGCGAAGCGGCCCAGATGAAGGCGATGAAACCCTTGGGCGGCAGCACCGGCTCCGCGTCGGGATAGGCGTGCAGCAGCTTTTCGAAGCGTTTGAGCATCTAGCTGACAACCTCCAGCAGCCGGTCCAGCCCGCCTTCGTTGATGGCGACCATGGCCTGTGCGCGCACGGCCGGTTTCGCGTGGTAGGCGACCGAGAGCCCCGCCACACCCATCATCGGCAGGTCGTTGGCGCCGTCGCCCATGGCAATCGCCTGTGCGGACGTGATGCCCAGCATGGCGCAGGTTTCCAGCAGCATCTTTTTCTTCTCCTCGCCGTCGCAGATGTCGCCCCAGGGCTGGTCCACCAAACGGCCGGTCAGCAGGCCGTCCTCGACTTCCAGCACATTGGAACGGGTGTAGTCGATGCCGAGCTCGCGCTGGACGCGGTCGGTGAAAAAGGTGAAGCCGCCGCTGACCAGCAGCACCTTCATGCCGGCCTCCTTGCAGGCGTGCACCAGTTCGGCGGCGCCGGGGTTGAGCTTGAGGCGCTCGTGGTAAACGCCGTCCATGCTTTCGACGCTGACCCCCTTGAGCAGCGCCACACGCCGGCGCAGGCTGTCCTTGTAGTCGGTGATTTCGCCGCGCATGGCGGCTTCGGTGATGGCAGAGACCTCGGCTTTTCGGCCGGCGGCATCGGCGATCTCATCGACACACTCGATGTTGATCAGGGTCGAGTCCATGTCGAAGGCGATCAGCTTGAAGTTGCCAAGCTTCAGATCCGGGGTGGAAATGTTGACGACGAGGCCGGGGGTGGTTTCAGCAGGGGTCATGCGGGGGCGGTTTCCGTGGTGGGTTGTCCGAGCGAGCGCAACACATCGCGCACCATCTGCGCTCTGTCCTTGGGCTCCTTGAGTTCGCGCTCTATGCGCAGCTTGTCGTTGCCGGCCAGCTTGATGTGTTTGTTTTTCTGGATCAAATGCATGATGGCCATCGGGTCGATCGGTGGGTCCTTCCTGAAGGTGATGTTGATCAGCGTGGGCGCGGCATCGACTTTGACCACGCCGTAGGGCTTGGCGATCACGCGCAGGCGGTGCACGTCGATCAGGGTTTGCGCCTGCGCCGGCAGCTTGCCGAAACGATCGACGATTTCTTCGAGCAGCGCGTCGATCTGGTCCGTGGTTTTGGCGGTCGCCAGTTTTTTGTAGAAGCTCAGGCGCAGATGCACATCGCCACAGTAGTCGCTCGGCAGCAGCGCGGGTGCGTGCAGGTTGATGTCGGTGCTGACATTGAGCGGCGACAGCAAATCGGGCTCGCGTCCGGCTTTGAGCGAAGCCACGGCTTCGTTAAGCATCTCGTTGTAGAGCTGGAAGCCGATCTCCATCATGTTGCCGCTCTGGTTTTCACCGAGCACCTCGCCGGTGCCGCGAATCTCCAGATCGTGCAT
>JAZKIE010000383.1:0-3524 GCA_040385025.1 Pseudomonadota bacterium
GGCATGCGCGCCATCGAGCTGCTGCGCGAACAGGGAACGACACAACTACACAGCCGCAAGCTGCGCAGTTTTTCAGAAGTGGCCTTCCAGTAAAGCCTGGTCGGCCTCTGATTTGCTATTGTTTCTATAGCTGCTCACGCCCGTTTCGTATGGGTTGGAGGCCTTTTTTACTTAGATACGTCAGGAGCTGACGTGCCGCAACGGCTGGCCGGCTTGCCAGCGTTGCAGGTTGGCCAGGAACAGTTCGCAGACGCGCCTGTGGTTGCCATCGGAATGACCGGCCGAGTGCGGCGTGACGATGACCTGGGGCAGCGCCCACAAGGGCGAGGCCGTGTCCAGCGGCTCATGCTCGAACACGTCGAGGTAAGCCCCGCCCAGTTGACCGCGCTGCAGGGCCGCGATCACATCGCCCTCCACCACCACCTCACCGCGCGCCACATTGAGCAGGCAGGCGCCCGCCGGCAACAGCGCCAGCATGCGGGCGTCCACCAATGCGCGTGTCTGCGGCGTCAGCGGGCAGGCCAGCACCAGCCAGTCGGCGCGTGGCAGCACCGTGCCCAGCTGCGTCAGTGCCACCATCTCGACGCCCTCTTCCGGCGCCGGCGACGCACTGTGGCGGGCCACCACAAGGTGCAAGCCGAGCAGGCGCAAAAAGGCGGCGATGCGCCGGCCTATCGGTCCCCAGCCGACGATCACCGCCGTCTGGCCGGCCAGGTCGCGCGGCGCCTGACCCGCGCCCACCAGCGGCGCCCAGCGACGCGCCTGTTGCGCCGCCATCAGTTGCGGAAAACGCCGGGCCAGCGCCAGCAAGCCGGCCAGCGCAGTCTGCGCCACCACCTCGGCGTTCGCACCGGACGAGGTGCTGACCTGCACGCCCCGCGCCCGCAGCTCAGGGTAAATCGGGCGGTCGGCGCCGGCGGAATGGATGTGCACCCAACGCAGACCCTCCGAGCGGCGCAGCAGCGCATAAAAGTCCTGCAGGCCCTGCGTCAGTTCGTGTTTGGTGGACAAGCCAGTCACATCGCGGGAAATGAAGGCGATATCCACCCCGGCCTGCGCGGCCTCGGCAGCCGTGCCAGTGCTCACGAGTTCATACGGCCCCCCACCCATCACCTGCGCGATGGCGGGAGCCAACTCCTGCCGGACCGCGGGCGACAGCAGGATGCGAAGCGGGCGCTGGGTCAAACCCTCACTCCGCGCGTGCGCCGGACTCCACGACGATGACTTTCCATTTTTCGTACTCGCGCTGCACGAACTGGGAAAACTGCGCGGGTGTACCGCCCATGGGGTCTGCGCCGGCGGTGACCAGTTGTTGCTCGATGGCCGGAATAGCGATGATCTCGTTGACGTGTTTGTTCAGGACACTGATCACCGAATCGGGCGTGCCTTTGGGCGCGAAAAAACCAAACCAGGAACCGGCTTCAAAGCCAGGAAAACCTTTCTCGGCAATGGTGGGGACCTCAGGCATGGAACGCGAGCGTTTTGCGCTGCTGACCGCGATCGGGCGCAGCTTGCCGGCCTGGATCTGCGGCATCACCGACGGAATCGTGGCGAACATGAACTGGATGCGGCCGGCCAGCAGGTCGCGCACCGCGTCGGCACCTTTGTAGGCAATGTGGGTGGCCTCGAAGCCAGCGCGTTTGGCCAGCATGTAACCCGACAGATGCGAGGAGGTTCCCACGCCGGTGGAGCCGTAGTTCAGCTTGCCCGGGTTGGCCCTGGCGTAAGCAATGAACTCCTCCACGGTATTGGCAGTCACGGAGGGATGCACCACCAGCACATTGGGCACTTCGGCAATCTGCACCACCGGCACCAGGTCGGTCAGCGGGTTGTAGGGCAGTTTGCTGTACAGGGTGGGGTTCACCGCGATCGGGCCGACCGAGTTGACAATCATCGTGTAGCCGTCAGGCGCCGAACGGACCACCATCTCGGTGCCGATGTTGCCGCCCGCGCCAGGCTTGTTGTCGATCACGAACTGCTGCTTGAGGCGCTCAGACAATTGCTGCGACACCAGACGCGTCAGGATGTCGGTGGTTCCGCCAGCGGTGAACGCCACCACCACCCGCACCGGTTTGGCGGGGTAGGTCTGGGCATGCGCGCCCAGGGCAGTTGCGCCCAGCAGCACGGCGGCCGCCAAGCGCGCGGCCTGGCGCCGGATGCGCAAGCCGCTGCTGACCCGGCGCGGCGGAAAGGCAGGTGATTCAAAAGCGTTTGTTGGCATGGTTTGTCTCCAGTTGTTATTGAGGATTGCGCCGAACGCGCCGGATTTTTTCAGCTCTTGTAGTCGGGCTGGCTGCGGTCCAGCTTGCGCAGCAGCGCAGGCCACTCCATCAGCCCATAGGGCCGGCGCGTGCCGGGCTGGTAATTGCTCCAGGTTTCTTCCAGCACCGGCTGCGCCACCGGGACAAACGGCGTGTTGCAGGCCATGGCCGCGAGCTGCGAGCGGCAGGCCAGCTCCAGCCGGTGCATCCAGTTGAAGGCCTCGCCGATGCTGCGGCCCACCGTCAGCACGCCGTGGTTGCGCAGGACCAGCGCCTCGCCGTTACCGAGGTCGCGCACCAGTGATTCCTGCTCGTCGAGGTTGAGCACCACACCGCAGTAGTCGTGGTAACCGATCTTGAGAAAACGCATCGCGGTCTGCGTCAGAGGCAACAGCCCGCATTGCAACGAGGACACCGCCATGGACGCCCAGCTGTGCGTGTGAATCACGCAGGCCAACTCCGGCCTGGCCTCGTGCACTGCGCTGTGGATCACATAACCGGCCTTGTTGATGCCGTAGTTGAGCGCGCCGAAATCCGGCTTGGCCAGGATGTTGCCATCGTGGTCGATCTTGATCAGGCTGGACGCGGTGATCTCTTCGTACATCATGCCGTAGGCATTGATGAGGAAAGCCCCGTCTTCATCAGGCACCCGCGCCGAGATGTGGTTGGCCATCATGTCGGACATGCCATAGATGTCCACCAGCCGGTAACAGGCCGCCAGATCCACGCGGGCCTGCCACTCGGCGGGCGAGCAGCGGCCCTTCATGGATTCGATCTTGAGGCTGCCGTTGTCTTGCATGTTTGTTTCTCCGGGTCGGATGCGGTGTCAGTCGTCGCCCAGCTTCAGCGTGCTGGGCAAACGCTTTTCAATCGCCCACTTGAGCAGGGCCGCGCTGCGGAAAATGCCATGGGCGAATTTGCCGTAGGGCAAGGTCAGGAACAAAGCCATCACCACGCCGAGATGGATGGCCAGCAGCAGGGCCATGGCAGCAGTGTCGCGCCATGCCAGCAGGGCCAGGCCGGTCAGGCTGGTGAAAAACAGCAAGGCGATGAAGCCACGGTCCATCGGTTTTTGTGCGGCATCACCATGCAGGGGGTGGCGCCGGAGGTTCAGCCAGAACAGTCCAGCCGGACCAATGAGCAGGCCGATGCCACCCGCCGTTCCCAGCAGGACCGGCAGGCTGGTCAAGGCATACGGCGCCTGCAAGCCCAGCAGGTAGTGGTACAGCGTGGCCACCGAGGTGGCGGCGAAACACAGCATGA
>JAZKIE010000384.1:0-8017 GCA_040385025.1 Pseudomonadota bacterium
TGGGCCCGCTGGGCATACGCGTCAACTGCGTGGCGCCCGGCCTGGTCTACCCGACGGCTGCCAGCCGCCAGACCAAAGAAGAAGTCAGGGACATGCTGACCGCCCAAACCCCGCTGCGCCGCATCGCCACCCCTGACGACGTGGCCGGGCCGGTGTTGTTCCTGGCGTCCGACTGGAGTGGTTTCATGACCGGGCAGACGCTGTTTGTCGATGGCGGGCTGGTGATGCGGTGAGCCCCGGCTTGTTAAGCCTTTTTGGCCTCCAGCCCCCGTCGTTCATGCGCAAACAGCTATCAAAAAGATAGCGGATCGACCGGTTGCTTGGAGGCTGGAAGTCGCCGGAGCCGCCTTGGTAAACTACAGGCCTGCCTTTGTAGCTCAGTGGATAGAGCGATCCCCTCCTAAGGGATAGGTCGCAGGTCCGATTCCTGCCAAGGGCACCATCTTTTTGCGGCCGTGACATTCACGCGCCTGGCTGCCATGCCGCTTCAGGCCGCTGTCACTTCGACAGCAAACGCATCGCCTCTTCCAGCCCCTTGATGGTCAGCGGGTACATGCGCTGGTTCACCAGTTGCTGGATCACGCTGATGCTCTGGCGGTACTGCCACACGCCTTGCGGCTCGGGGTTGATCCAGACGAATTTCGGGAAGGCGTTGGTCAGCCGCTGCATCCACTCGGCACCGGCTTCCTCATTGTTGTATTCGACGCTGCCGCCCGGTTGCAAAATCTCGTAGGGGCTCATGGTCGCGTCACCGACAAAGATCAGCTTGTAGTCCTTGTTGTACTTGCGGATGATGTCCCAGGTCGCAAATTTTTCGCTGAAGCGGCGCCGGTTGTTCTTCCACATGAAGTCATAGACGCAGTTGTGGAAGTAATAAAACTCGATGTGCTTGAACTCGGTCTTGGTGGCCGAAAACAGCTCTTCGACACGCGCGATGTGTTCGTCCATGGTGCCGCCCACGTCCATCAGCAGCAGCACCTTCACGTTGTTGTGGCGCTCCGGCACCATCTTGATGTCCAGCCAGCCGGCATTGGCGGCGGTAGAGCGTATGGTGTCGTCCAGGTCCAGCTCTTCGACATGGCCCTCGCGCGCGAACTTGCGCAGGCGGCGCAGCGCGACCTTGATGTTGCGCGTGCCCAGCTCCTGGGTGTCGTCGTAGTCCTTGTAGGCGCGCTGGTCCCAGACTTTCACCGCGCTTTTGTTGCGGCTTTTTTCCTGGCCGATGCGAATGCCCTGCGGGTTGAAGCCATTGGCGCCAAACGGCGAGGTGCCGCCCGTTCCTATCCATTTGCTGCCGCCTTCGTGGCGTTCCTTCTGCTCTTCAAAACGCTTTTTCAGCGTCTCCATGAGTTCGTCCCAGCCCATCTTCTCGATCTTGGCCCGGTCTTCGGGGCTGAGCTCCAGCTCCAGGTTCTTGCGCAGCCATTCGAGCGGAATGTCCTTGGTGAAGTCGGCAATCATCTCCACCCCCTTGAAGTAGGCCGCGAAAGCGCGGTCAAACTTGTCGTAGTGTTTCTCGTCCTTCACCAGCACGGTGCGGCTCAGGTAGTAGAAGTCGTCGATCTTGTACGCGCCTTCACCGATCTCGCCATCTTCGAGCTTGCCGCTGTTGGGTCCGACCACGCCGGCCTGCAGCGCTTCGAGCAGCATCAGGTATTCCTTGACCGAGACCGGCAGCTTGGCCGAACGCAGGGTGTAGAAGAAGTCGATCAGCATGGCAGGACTCCCTTCAGGATTTGGACGGCCTTGGCTTGTCGAGCATGTACAGCAACTGCGCCTTCACTTCCGGCCATTCGCCGGAACGCAGGCTGTACATCACCGTGTCGCGAATCGTGCCGTCACGGCGCAGCGCGTGGCCACGGATCACGCCGTCCTTGCGTGCGCCCAAGCGTTCGATGGCGCGCTGCGAGGCGTGGTTGAAGTTGTCGGTGCGCCAGCCGACGACATGGCAGCCGAGGGTGTCGAAGGCATGGCTCAGCAGCAGCAGCTTGCAGGTGGTGTTGATGTGGGTGCGCTGGCAGCGCGCGGCGTACCAGGTGTAGCCAATCTCGACGCGTTTCACCGCCGGCAGGATGTCGTGGTAACTGCTGCTGCCCAGCACCGTGCCGGTGGCGGCATCGCGCACGGCAAAGGCAAAGCGGTGGCCGGCTTCGCGGGCTTTCAGGGCGTCTTCAATATAGGCCTGGGTCTGGTCCGGCTCGGGCACCGAGGTGATGCGCAGATTCCACAACTCGCCGTCGGCGGCAGCGGCGCGCAGGCCGGCAACATGTTCAAGCGCCAGCGGCACCAGCTCGACGCCGCGGCCGGACAGGGTGACGGGCTGCACAAAACTCATGGCTCGTCGCTCCGGTTTTTGGTCTGAACGCGGCGCCAGTGCCGCGCCAACTGAAGACCGAGACCGCCACCTATGCCCACCATCACAATGCCGGCGATGGCGCTGTTGCCATAACCGTCGGCAAAGATGTCAAAACCGAAGAAGCGGCCCAACCAGAAGGCGACCAGCGCACCGCCGACAAAACCGACGGCGTCGGACAGGCCTTCAAGCAGGAGTTTGCGGGTTTCTTGGGTCATGGTGCGCAAGCCTTGGGTTATCGGTTGTGGCGTTGCATGAACACCAGTTTTTCAAACAAGGTCACATCCTGCTCGTTCTTGAGCAGCGCGCCCACCAGCGGCGGCACCGCCACCTTGTCTTCCTTGCTTTGCAGCGCTTCGAGCGGAATGTCTTCGGCCACCAGCAGCTTGAGCCAGTCCAGCAGTTCAGAGGTGGATGGCTTCTTTTTCAGGCCGGGCAGGTTGCGCACGTCATAAAAAGTCTTCATGGCCGCAGCCAGCAGTTCTTTCTTGAGGCCGGGAAAGTGCACGTCGACGATGAGTTTCATCGTGTCGGCGTCGGGGAACTTGATGTAGTGGAAGAAGCAGCGGCGCAAAAAGGCGTCGGGCAGCTCTTTTTCGTTGTTCGAGGTGATGAACACCAGCGGCCGGTGTTTGGCCTTGATCAGTTCGCGCGTCTCGTAGCAGTAGAACTCCATGCGGTCGATTTCGCGCAGCAAATCGTTCGGAAACTCGATGTCGGCCTTGTCGATCTCGTCGATCAGCAGGGCGACCGGCTGATCGGCCGTGAACGCCTCCCAGAGCACGCCCTTGATGATGTAGTTGTGGATGTCCTTGACCTTCTCGTCGCCGAGCTGCGAGTCGCGCAGGCGCGACACCGCGTCGTATTCATACAGGCCCTGCTGCGCCTTGGTGGTGGACTTGATGTGCCATTGCAACAGCGGCAGCTTCAGCGCTTCGGCCACTTCTTCGGCCAGCATGGTCTTGCCGGTGCCGGGCTCGCCCTTGACCAGCAGCGGCTTTTTCAGGGTGGCGGAGGCATTGACGGCAAGCATCAGGTCCTGGGTCGCAACGTAGTTTTTGGAGCCTTGGAATTTCATGGTGGGCAGCAACGGTGAAGGGAAGGGCGGGTGAATGGGTATGGATTCGGCCGGGGCGGGCGCCAGCCCGGCAGGCCCAGATATAATCACGGGCTATTGATATAACGAATCCTCACCTGAATTGTGCGCGAAAAATGAATAAGCTGTTCACCACGATATTCGCTCTGGCTGTCTCTCTTGCGACCGCTGCGGCCCATTCCCAGGACATCAAGGGTGATGTCAAAGCCGGCGAAGCAAAAAACGCCATGTGTATCGGTTGCCACGGCATCAAGGGTTACCAGGCCAGCTTCCCCGAGGTGTACAAGGTGCCCATGATTTCGGGCCAGAGCGGCAAATACATCGCTTCCGCGCTGCAGGCTTACAAAAAAGGTGATCGCAAACACCCGACGATGCGCGGCATCGCAGAATCGCTGAACGATCAGGATATTGCCGATCTGTCGGCCTATTACGAGCAGCACGGCGTGGCCGCCGCCGCTGCGCCAGCGGCCCGCACCGCCAAAACGCCAAGTCCCGCCGTCGCCGCCCTGCTGGCCAAGGCCAATTGTGCGTCTTGCCACGGCGCCGACTTCAGCAAACCGATTGACCCGAGCTACGCCAAACTTGGCGGCCAGCACGCCGATTACCTGTTTGTGGCGCTCAAGGCTTACAAGGTCGAGAACAACCCCAAGGTCGGCCGCAGCAACGCCATCATGGCCGGCATGGCCAAGCAGTACACCAATGCCGAGCTCAAGCAACTGGCCAACTACCTGTCCTCCGTCGAGGGCGACTTGAAAGTGATTCCGCAGAGCAAGTTCCGCTAGACCGCTTAGACCGCTTAGACCGCTCCGCTCCGGAAAGTAAACAAAGCCCCGCTCTGCGGGGCTTTGTCCTTGTGGGTTAATCTTTTCAAGCAGGGGGCCGCAGGTCCGGCTTTGCTGGCCCTCAGGCGCAGCGGCCCCCCAGGGGGGCAGAGAGCTACGCGAAGCGAGCGAACGTGGGGGCTAATCTCTCGTGGCGTGGCGCTGCACGCAGGCGATGTAGGCGTCGCCATCGGGCGGCCGGCCGGCGCGCTGGCTTTCCCAGACCATCTGGCCCAGGCAGTCCATCGCTTCGTGGTGGGCCTCGTGCAGGGAATTGCGCCTGGCGGCCAGCAACTCGACCGCCTGGCGGATGCCGCGAGGCTGGTCGATGGAGCACTGCTCGCTGATCGACAGGTGCATGGAGAGGTGCAAAAAGGGATTGGTTTTGCCGGTTTCCACGTCGTAGATTTTTGCCAGTGCGGCGTCCGCGTCGGCAAAGTCGCCGTGGTATTCGGGGTGTTCTTCCAGCCACTGGCTTGCTATGGTTTCAATAGCTTCCATCGGTTGACCGGCGCGGGTCTTGGCATAAACAGAGCAGAAAAACCGGCGGACATCGGCTTGCGAAGGCGTGAACATGGGGCAAGCGTAGCACGGCTTGTTTTCCCCCCGGGACTGTGGTGTTTCCGGCACGTGCATCCGTGAAACGGTTCTGTCCTACGCGCCGCTGGCGTGGCGTCGCGTAGATTACCGACACGGCAGCGTGATACCGGCAAGCGCGCGCCGGTCCATCCAACATCCGGCGAGGAGAACTTCATGAACGCAATGAGAATCACGGGCATCGTCCTGATCGTGCTGGGCCTGGCCGGCTTTTTCACCGGTGGCTTCAGCTTCACCAAAGACACATCCAAAGCCAAGCTCGGTCCGATCGAGCTGGTTGTGAAAGAAAAAGAGACGGTCAACTTTCCGCAATGGCTCAGCATAGGCGCTGTGGTTCTGGGCGCGGTCGTCCTCGTCATGGGCTCGCGCAAGTCCTGAGTTCTCCCGGCAACTGGCCCTTCAGGTCAGTTGCTTTGAACCGCCAGCAGGCGCGAAATCGTTTGCGCAGCCTGCAGCAGGGGGGTCAGCATGTTTTCCTGCATCACCCTGGCGCTGGTGCGGTTGGCCTGACCGCTGATGTTGAGGGCCGCCACGGTGCGGCCGGCCCGGTCATGAATCGGCGCGGCCATGGACACCAAACCTTCTTCAAGCTCCTGATTGACCAGGCACCAGCCCTGCTTGCGGGTTTGTGTGAGTTTTTGCCGCAAGGCATCGAGCTCCGTCACTGTATGACGCGTCAGCGCTTCAGGGTGGGAGGCCTTGAGGCAGGCCATGGCTTGCTCTTCCGGCAGCGCGGCCAGCAGCACCCGGCCCATGGATGTGCAATAGGCCGGCAGCCGTGAGCCGACGCCCAGCGTGATGCTCATGATCTTGTGGGTGGACACGCGCAGCACATAAACAATGTCGGTGCCGTCCAGCACGGCGGCGGAACACGACTCCCTGACTTCCTCCACCAGGTCTTCCATGACCGGCTCGGCCAGGTTCCAGATAGGCATCGACGACAGGTAGGCAAAACCCAGGTCCAGAATGCGCGGCGTCAGCGAGAAATGTTTGCCGTCACTGTCCACATAGCCCAGGGTCTGCAAGGTCAGCAAGATGCGTCGCGCGCCGGCGCGGCTCAGGCCGCTGCGCGCCGCCACTTCGCTCAGCGTCTGCCGGGGTGATTGGGCACTGAAGGAGCGAATCACCTCCAGCCCGCGCGCAAAGGACTGGACATAGCTGTCGCCAGGGACGGGGCCGGGCCGGCTGGGGGTGTTCAGGGGGGATGCCGCAATTGCCATGCTTGCCAAAATCTCCTAAAATTCATTATACGAACATTTGTTCTACATAAGAACAAATAAGCCCCCTGAATTTCGCTGCGGGAGACACGTTTCATGATCAACAAGATAGCCCGGTCGGTGGCCGAGGCGCTGGCCGGTGTGCCGGACGGTGCCACTGTGCTGATCGGTGGTTTCGGCACCGCCGGCATCCCCAATGAATTGATCGACGGCCTGATCGCGCAGGGCGCGAAAGACCTGACCGTCGTCAATAACAACGCCGGCAATGCCGACACCGGACTCGCCGCGCTGCTCAAGACCGGGCGCGTGCGCAAAATCATCTGCAGCTTTCCGCGCCAGACCGACAGTTATGTGTTTGACGAGCTTTACCGTTCCGGCAAGCTGGAGCTTGAGCTGGTGCCGCAGGGCAACCTGGCCGAGCGCATACGCGCTGCCGGCGCCGGCATAGGTGCGTTTTTCTCACCGACCGGTTATGGCACCGAGATGGCAAAAAACAGCGATGGCTCGGCCAAGGAGACCCGCGAGATCAGGGGCAAGGGCTATGTGCTGGAGATGCCGATTTACGGCGACGTGGCGCTGATCAAGGCCGAGCGCGGCGACCGCTGGGGCAACCTGATGTACCGCAAGGCCGCGCGCAACTTTGGCCCGGTGATGGCTACCGCTGCCAGGCTCACAGTGGCCACGGTGCACGAGATTGTCGAACTCGGCAGCATGGACCCGGAACACATCATCACGCCCGGCATTTATGTGCATCAGATTGTGAAGATAGCCCGCGTCGCGACGCAGGCCGGCGGCTTTCAGAAGGCGGCATGACCATGAACTACCAAAAACGCAGCAAGGACCAGCTCGCCGCGCGTGTGGCCCAGGACATCCACGAAGGCGCCGTTGTCAATCTGGGCATAGGCATGCCGACGCTGGTGGCCAACCACATCCCGTCCACCCGCGAAGTGCTGCTGCACAGCGAAAACGGCATCCTCGGCATGGGGCCCGCACCGGCCGAAGGTGACGAAGACTTCGACCTGATCAACGCCGGCAAGCAGCCGGTGACCCTGCTCAAGGGCGGTGCGTTTTTTCACCATGCCGACAGTTTCGGCATGATGCGCGGCGGCCACCTGGACATCTGCGTGCTGGGTGCCTTCCAGGTCTCCGCCACCGGTGACCTGGCCAACTGGAGCACGGGCGAGCCGGGCGCGATTCCCGCTGTTGGCGGCGCGATGGACCTGGCCATCGGTGCACGCCAGACCTGGGTCATGATGGACCTGCTGACCAAAAAAGGCGAAAGCAAGGTGGTCAGCACTTGCAGCTACCCACTCACGGGCATGGGCTGCGTCAAGCGCATCTACTCCGACCTGGCCACGCTGGAATGCACGCCGCAAGGCCTCAGACTCGTTGATAAAGTCGATGGGCTGACGCATGAGGCGCTGGAAAAGCTGGTCGGCCTGCCCATCGCGATCCAAGCGGCCTGAATCTCCGAATCATCAGAACCCCTGTCACTGGAAAACCAACATGACCCCACAAGCTTTTATTTGCGATGCCATCCGCACCCCTTTCGGCCGTTACGGTGGCGCGCTCAGCAGCGTGCGCACCGATGACCTGGCCGCCGTGCCGCTGAAGGCGTTGATGGCACGCAACCCGAATGTCGACTGGCTGGCCGTGACCGACGTGATCTACGGCTGCGTCAACCAGGCCGGTGAAGACAACCGCAACGTGGCCCACATGGCGACGCTGTTGGCGGGCCTGCCGCTGGAGCTGCCCGGCACCACGCTCAATCGCCTGTGCGGCTCGGGCATGGACGCGGTCGGCACGGCGGCACGCGCCATCAAGGCGGGAGAAGCACGCATGATGATTGCCGGCGGCGTTGAAAGCATGAGCCGCGCACCCTTTGTGATGGGCAAGGCCGAAAGCGCCTTCAGCCGCGCCGCGCAGATGTACG
>JAZKIE010000385.1:0-5610 GCA_040385025.1 Pseudomonadota bacterium
ACCGCGTTGAAGACGCGCGCAACGTGCTGAAAGAAGGCGACGAAGTGTCCGCAGTGGTGGTGAACGTGGATCGCAAGACCCGCAACATCCAGCTGTCGGTCAAGGCCAAGGACAACGCCGACCAGCAGGAAGCCATGGCGACCCTGAGCCAGCAGTCCTCGCGTGAAAGCGCCGGCCTGACGAGCCTGGGCGCCCTGCTGCGCGCCAAGCTGGACAACACCGAGAAGTAAACGGACCCCGCGATAATGGCGTGCCTGCTCTTCGGAACGGCACGCCATTTCGCTGTCCCCCTATTCCCATGACCCGAAGCGATCTTGTCGAAGAACTGGCGGCCCGATTCAGCCAGCTGACACACCGCGACGCCGAATATGCCGTCAAGACAATTCTTGACGCCATGAGCGACGCGCTGGTGCGTGGGCACCGGATCGAGATCCGGGGCTTTGGCAGTTTCTCCATCAACCGGCGTCCGCCGCGCATGGGGCGCAATCCGCGCTCCGGCGAAAGCGTGGCGATTCCGGAAAAACGCGTGCCCCACTTCAAGCCAGGCAAGGCCTTGCGTGAAGCGGTGGACACCCGCACCGAGGAAATGCTGGTTTCCCAGCCGAAATAGGCTTGTGCTCCCCGGGGCTGGCTACAATCGCCAGACCACAAGGGGACGCCAAGTGAAATACCTGATGTGGCTGCTCAAGGCAGCCATTTTTTTTACGCTTTTTGCGTTCGCGCTGAACAACCAGCAAGTCGTTTCCGTGAATTTCTTTTTCGGAACGCAGTGGCAGGCGCCGCTGGTGCTGGTGGTTTTGGTTACTTTTGCTTTTGGCCTGGCGGCCGGCATCCTGATGATGATGCCGCGCTGGTGGAAAAAACGCCGGAGCACGCGCCTCAGCCCGCAAAACCAGCACAGCGAGAACCCTTCCACCATGCACCATGGACTTTGACTTCACCTGGGTCCTGCTCGGCTTTCCGGTCGCCTTCACCCTCGGCTGGCTGGCCTCCCGCCTTGACCTGAGGCAAATGCGCATCGAAAACCGGCAGGCGCCCAAGGCCTACTTCCGGGGTCTCAACTTCCTGCTCAACGAGCAGCAGGATCAGGCCATCGACGCCTTCATCGAGGCGGTGCAGAACGACCCCGACACCTCGGAGCTGCACTTCGCGCTCGGCAACCTGTTTCGTCGCCGCGGTGAGTACGAACGCGCGGTGCGGGTACACGAACACCTGATGTCGCGCGGCGACCTGACCCAGCCCGAGCGCGACCGCGCGCAACACGCGCTGGCACTCGACTTCCTGAAGGCCGGCTTGCTGGACCGCGCCGAGGTCGCGCTGCAAAAGCTCGAGGGCACCCCTTACGAGGAGGAAGCCCGGCTGGCCCTGCTGTCGATTTACGAGCGTTCGCGCGATTGGGCCCACGCCACCGAAATCGCCGGCAAGCTCGACAGCACCAGCCACGGCAGCTTCAGCGGCCGCCAGGCCCACTACCTGTGCGAGCAGGCCCTTGCAGCGTCAGCGTCTGGTGACACGGCGCGCGCGCTGGAGACGCTGCAGCAAGCGGTCAGCCTGGCCCCGGCCTCGCCGCGCCCTCTAATCGATTTGGCCAAATTACAAAGCCAGCTTGGCCGGCACACCGACGCCTTTGCGACCCTGCTCAGGCTTGAGAAAACCGCTCCCCAAGCCCTGCCGCTGGTCGCCGGGCTGCTGGGCAACATCGCGCAGCAAGCCGGCCAGCAGCAACAGGCGCTGGACCTGCTGCAGGCCAGTTATGCCGCCGCGCCGTCGATCGACCTCATCGAAGCCATCATCAAGCTCGATGCCGGCCCGAACGAGCCGCGCGACAGGTATGTGCAGCATCTGGAACGTGAAGCCTCGCTGGTGGTGGCCGCCAAGTGGATTGCCGGCGAAAAGCTGGGAGACGCGCACCAGCACAGCCTGGTGCAGCGCGCACTCGACAAGGCCACCAAACCCCTGATGCGTTACCGCTGCGCGGCCTGCGGCTTTGAAGCGACCCAGCACTTCTGGCACTGCCCCGGCTGCCAGGCCTGGGACAGCTATCCGGCGCGGCGCATCGAAGAGTTATGAACACCCCCGTGGCTGCGCTTCGCTTGCCCTCCCCCTTGCAGGGGGCGACGCCTGCGGCCCGGCAAAGCCGGTTCCGCGGCGTCCGCTTGAATAAGATTCTCTCAACATGACATCTTCAAATTTATCCCGTGAACGCATCGCCCAAGCCCGCGTGCTCGTGGTCGGCGACGCCATGCTGGACCGTTACTGGTATGGCGCGGTGGACCGGATCTCGCCGGAGGCGCCGGTGCCGGTGGTGCGTGTCACGCGCCAGGAAGAACGCATGGGCGGCGCCGCCAATGTGGCCTACAACATCGTGACGGTCGGCGCCCGCGCTTCGCTGCTCAGTGTGGTCGGCGACGACGAGGCCAGCCACCAGCTCGAAGCGCTGGTCGCCGCCTCCGGCATCACGCCCTGCTTCGGGCGCGACCCGCAGCTCAAGACCACGGTCAAGCTGCGTGTGATCGGCCGCCAGCAGCAACTGCTGCGGCTGGATTTTGAAAACACGCCTGAAAACGAGGTGCTGGCCTCGCAGTCGGCCGCCTTCGACACCCTGCTGCCGCAGCATGACACGGTGCTGTTTTCCGACTACGGCAAGGGTGGGCTGGCGCACATCGCGCTGATGATCGGCCAGGCCCGTGCCGCCGGCAAGGTGGTGCTGGTCGACCCCAAGGGGTCAGATTATTCGCGTTATCAAAACGCCACGGCCATCACACCGAATCGCGCTGAACTGGAACAGGTCATCGGCCACTGGCACGATGAGGCAGACCTGCAGGCGCGTGCCCAGAAGCTGCGTGAGGACTTGCAGTTGCAAGCCGTGCTGCTGACGCGCAGTGAGGAAGGCATGACGCTTTTCGATGCCCAGGGTCAGTTGCATGTACCGGCCGTCGCGCGCGAGGTGTTTGATGTGACAGGCGCCGGCGACACCGTGATCGGTACGCTGGCCGCCATGCTGGCAGCCGGCCTGAGTTTGCGCGAGGCGGTTCCGGTGGCGAATCGCGCCGGCGGCATCGTGGTCGGCAAGTTCGGCACGGCGACGGTCAGTTATGAGGAACTATTCCAATGAAAATCGTGGTCACCGGCGCAGCCGGGTTTATCGGCGCCAACATCATCCAGGGCCTCAATGCGCGCGGCATCGACGACATCATCGCGGTGGACGACCTGACCCACGGCGACAAGTTTCGCAACCTGGCGGACCTGCAGATCGCCGAGTACATCGACGCTGACGACTTTTACGACCTCTACGCCGAAGCCGCTTTTGGCGATGTCGAGGCGGTGTTCCATGAAGGCGCGTGCAGCGACACCATGGAAACCAATGGCAAGTACATGATGGACAACAACTACAGCTTGTCCTGCGAGCTGTTCGACGCCTGCCAGGAGCAGGGCACGCGGCTGATCTATGCCTCGTCGGCGGCCACCTACGGCGGCTCGGACACCTTTCGCGAGTCGCCCGAATTCGAAAAACCGCTCAACGTCTACGGCTACTCCAAGCTGCTGTTCGACCAGAAGCTGCGCCGCGAGCTGGGACTGCGTTTTGAAAATGCCCAGACCCAGGTGGCCGGTTTTCGCTATTTCAATGTCTACGGTCCGCGCGAGCAGCACAAGGGGCGGATGGCCAGCGTGGCGTTTCACCAGTTCAGCCAGTTCCGCGCCGAAGGCAAGGTCAAGCTGTTTGGCGAATACGGCGGCTACGGCCCCGGCGCGCAGATGCGCGACTTCGTCTTCATCGACGACGTGGTCGCCGTCAATCTCTGGTTTCTCGACCACCCCGAAGCCAGCGGCATCTTCAACCTCGGCACCGGCCAGGCCCAGCCCTTCAACGACGTGGCGCTCGCTGTCGTCAACACGCTGCGCCACCAGCAAGGCGAAAAGCCCTTGAGCCTGGCAGAAGCCGCGCATGGCGGGATGATCGACTACATCGACTTCCCGCCCGCCCTGGTGGGCAAATACCAGAGTTATACCCAGGCCGATTTGACGGCGCTGCGGGCAGTAGGCTGTAAGCATTCGTTTGCAGATGTCCAGACAGGTGTATCTGCTTACATGAACAAGCTGGCCCAGCTCGCCTAGGACGTATGCTCGGGGTTCCCGCATCCCCGGTCAACGCTTGGGGCCGCGCAACCGTTAAAAGCGGGACTTCCTGATTCGCAGGAAGGATCATCCGCTTTCAACAACCATGAGGAGCTTTCTGATGTTCAAGAAACTGCTGGCCTTTGTCGCCACCATGTATGTCGCCATGGCCTTTGCCGCTGTCGACGTCAACACCGCCACCTCGGCCGAGCTCGACGGCATCAAGGGCATTGGCCCGGTCAAGTCTGCGCTGATCATGTCCGAGCGCAAGAAGGCACCCTTCAAGGACTGGAATGATTTTGTGACACGCGTCAAAGGCGTGGGCACCGACAGCGCTGCCAAATTCTCGGCCGAAGGCATGACGGTCAACGGCGCCAGCTACAAAGCCACGGCCGCAGCCAAAGCGGATGCAAAAGCAGATGCCAAGGCAGACACCAAAGCCGCCAAACCAGTGACTGAAAAAGCCAAGGATGCGGCTGTAGCGACCAAAGACGCCGTCAAGGGCGCGGCAGTTGCCACCAAAGACGCTGTCAAGGAAACCGCCAAAGATGCCAAGGCTGCTGTGACACCCAAAGCCGACACCAAGACCGAAGTCAAAGCCGAGGTGAAAGCCGGCGCAAAAACCGAGCCCGCCAAGAAGTAAGCACCAGTCGCTTGCACCACAACCCGCCTCGTGCGGGTTTTTTCATGTCTTTTTGCCCTCAACCCTCTCCGGCCAAAGACAGTTAGCTATCAAATCAGGTGCAAACCGAAGCGCCGCCGGGTTACAGCAGCGCCACCAGGTCGGTCACGCCAACGTCCACACCCGCCTGCATCAGCAGGGTCGTGGCCTGCCCACGGTGATGCGTCTGGTGATTGAAAAAATGGGTCATGGCTTGCCAGGCCGGGTGCGCGCGCTGCACGCCTTTGGTGTTGCCGTAACGCATGGTGCTGGTCAGGAAGTCCGGCTTCATCTCGCCGACCCACTGCTCAATGCGCTCGTCGAGTGAATCGCGCGTTTGCCGCAGTTCGGCCCAGTCGGGATAGGCACCGACGCTGACGTAATCCACGCCGGGTGGAAAGGCCAGCGCAGCGGCATCCAGTGCAGCAAACCGGTCCTGCTGCGAGGCAAAGCGGTACAGCCATAAGCGGTCGGCCAGCAGCAGGTGCGTCAGCGTGTGGTGGATGGAGCCGAAAAAAGCACCGCGCTCGCGCTTACGTTCCTCGTCACTCAGCGTCTCGCAGGCGGCATACAGGCGGCGGTTCATCCATGTGTTGTAGCGGGCCAGAAACCGGAAATTGTCAATGCAGGTGTCGTTCATGCGCCTGATTGTCAGGACTTCGGGGAGCCGCTGCAAGTTCCGGAAGCAGGCCCTGGAACAGCGGGGCCAGCCGGCCAATCTCTTGCGCGGCGGCCTTCTGCCCCAGGTCTTGCGCCAGGTACTGAAAAAGATCAGCACGCAGCAGCCACAGTTCCACGGCCGAGTCCGCCAACCCGATCCGCACCGCTGCCCT
>JAZKIE010000385.1:5710-7121 GCA_040385025.1 Pseudomonadota bacterium
CCCGGCTGGCCGCCGGCCATGCCGAAGGCGCCGTGTTTGCGGCCGTTGGACAAAATGCTGGCGGTCATGGCTTCGAGGAAACGCACGCGGCGCACGCCGCCGTTGCCGCCCTGCCAGCGCCCGGCACCGCCCGAACCCTGGCGGATCTCGTAACTCTCCAGCCGCACCGGGAAGCGGAACTCCAGCACCTCGGGATCGGTCAGCCGTGAATTCGTCATGTGCGCCTGCACCACGGAGGTTCCATCGAAACCCTTGACGATATTGCCCCCCGCATCAAGCACACCGCCGGCGCCTGAGCCGCCCGAAATCGTCTCGTAATACTGGTGCCGCGCATTGCCGAAAGTGAAGTTGTTCATGGTGCATTGACCCGCCGCCATCACGCCCAGCGCGCCGTACAGCGCGTTGGTGATGCAGGTGGAGGTCTCCACATTGCCCGCCACCACCGAAGCCGGCGGGTTCGGGTTCAGCATCGACCCTGGCGGGATGATGACCTTGAGCGGCTTCAGACACCCGGCGTTCAGCGGAATGTCATCGTCCACCAGGGTACGGAACACGTAGAGCACCGCCGCCATACACACCGCTGTGGGCGCGTTGAAGTTGTTGGTCTGCTGCGGCGAGGTGCCGGTGAAGTCGATCTCGGCGCTGCGGCTGTTCACGTCGACGCGAATCGCCACGCTGATTTGTGCGCCGTTGTCCAGTGGCAGGGTGAACTGCCCGTCTTTCAGGCGCGTGATCACGCGGCGCACCGACTCCTCGGCGTTGTCCTGCACATGGCCCATGTAGGCCTGCACCACGTCCAGGCCAAACTGCTCGACCATCTTGCGCAGTTCCTGCACGCCTTTTTCGTTGGCGGCGATCTGGGCTTTCAGGTCGGCCATGTTCTGCTGCGGATTGCGGCTCGGGTACTGCCCGCTTTTGAGCAGCGCCACCATCTCGGCCTCGCGCAACACGCCGCGCTCGACCAGCAAGAAGTTGTTGATCTGCACGCCCTCTTCCTCGATGCGTGTGGAAAACGGCGGCATGGAGCCCGGTGTGGTGCCGCCCACGTCGGCATGGTGACCTCTGGAACCCACGTAAAAAGTCGGCGTCTCGCCAGTGCCGAGGTAGACCGGCGTGATCACCGTGATGTCGGGCAGATGCGTGCCGCCGTGGTAAGGGTCGTTGAGCACATACACGTCGCCGGGCTGCATCTTGCCGGTGTTCTCGCGGATCACTGTCTTGATGCTTTCGCCCATGGAGCCCAGGTGCACCGGCATGTGTGGCGCGTTGGCAATCAGGTTGCCGGCGGTGTCGAACAGCGCGCAGCTGAAGTCCAGCCGCTCCTTGATGTTGACCGAGTAGGCGGTGTTCTGCAGTTGCAGGCCCATCTGCTCGGCAATGTTCATGAACAGGTTGTTGAACACCTCCAGCA
>JAZKIE010000386.1:0-2203 GCA_040385025.1 Pseudomonadota bacterium
GAGCAGCGCCCTTACACGGCGTAGGTCGGCGGTTCGAGCCCGTCAGCACCCACCAGAAACTGAACAAAGGCGAACAGATGGTTCGCCTTTTTTTATGGATGGCTGGCGTAAAAATTTGTTATCAATGCCGTTGACGGCCGCACAGGAAATTCGAGATGTTTGATTTCATTCGCAAGCACACCAAGATCACCATGGGCTTGCTGTTTTTGCTGATTGTCCCGTCGTTCGTACTGTTTGGCCTGGACGGCTACAACCGCTCGGAACAAAACACTGCGGTGGTCGCCCGCGTCGATGGCCGTGACATATCGCAGACCGATTGGGACCTGGCGCATCAGAACGAGGTGAACCGCCTGCGCGCCTCCATGCCGACCATCGACGCGAAGTTGCTCGATTCACCGGAAGCCAAATACGGCACGCTGGAGCGCCTGGTGCGCGACCGCGTGTTTGCCGCAGCGGCCGCCCAGAGTGGCCTGGTGGTGCCCGACCAGAAGCTGCAGCGGCTATATGCAGAAGACAAGGCCATTGCCGCTTTCAGGTTGCCTGACGGCAAATTTGACCGCGCTGGTTTTCTGTCGCAGACCGGCATGACGCCCGAGGCTTATGAAGCGGGCCTGCGCGCGGATCTGGCGACGCGCCAGGTGATGCTGGGCGTTGCCGGCAGCGGCTTCGCGGCCAAGGCTGCGGCGGACGTGTCGCTCAATGCATTTTTTGAAAAACGTGAAGTGCAGGTCGCACGGTTCAATACGCTCGACTACGCGGCCAGGGTGAACCCGAGCGAGGCCGAACTGGAGCAGTTTTACAAAGACAACCTGACCCTGTTCCAGGCGCCTGAGCAGGTGGACATCGAATACGCCGTGCTCAACATGGACGCTGTGACCAAGGGCATCACGCTCAACGAGCAGGACCTGAAGGCCTACTACGAGCAAAACACCGCCCAGCTCGCGGGCAATGAAGAGCGCCGCGCCAGCCATATCCTGATCGAGTCGCCAGCTGCTGCTGCTGCGGCGGATCGGCAGAAAGCCAAAGAAAAAGCCGGGCAATTGCTGGCCACCGTGAAAAAGACGCCTGACTCGTTTGCCGACCTGGCGCGTAAAAACTCCAGCGACACCGGCTCCGCTGCCAATGGCGGCGACCTTGATTTCTTTTCGCGCAAGGCCATGGTCAAGCCATTTGCCGATGCGGCTTTTTCGATGAAAAAAGGCGATATCAGCGACGTGGTGGAAACCGAGTTCGGTTACCACATCATCAAGCTCACCGACATCCGGGTGCCCAAACAAAAAACATTTGAAGAAATGAAACCCGCACTCGAGACCGAATTGCGGCAGCAGCAGGCGCAGAAAAAATTTGCCGAGTCGGCGGAGGCGTTCAGCAATGCGGTGTACGAACAGTCAGACAGCTTGCGTCCGATTGCCGAACGCCTGAAGCTCGAAATCAAAACCGCCAGCAAGCTGACGCGTACGCCGGTGGCTGGCGCCACAGGCGCATTGGCCAACCCCAAGTTTCTCGAAGCGCTGTTCTCGCCGGATGCGGTGGAAAGAAAACGCAACACCGAAGCGCTGGATATCGGCGGCAGCCAGTTGGTGTCGGGCCGCATCACCCAGCACACAGCGGCGCGCGCTTTGCCTTTGGCCGAAGTGAAAGACCGCGTGCGTGAGCGCCTGCAGCAGCAGCGCGGTGCCGAGATGGCGCGCAAGGAAGGCGCCGAAAAACTCGCGGCCTGGAAGGCCAACCCTGCTGCTGCCGCCTTGCCCGCTGCCGTGGTGATCTCGCGCGAGCAGGCGCAGCAGTTGCCGATTGCAGCGCTGAAGGCCGCACTCAGTGCCGATACGTCGGCCTTGCCCGCGCTGACAGGTGTGGACCTGGGTGCGCAGGGCTACGCCATCGTCAAGGTGCTCAAGGTGTTGCCGCGCGCTGCCCCTGTGGCGGCACTGGCCCAGCAGGAGCAGACCCAGTACACCCAGTGGTGGACCTCGGCGGAAAGCCTGGCCTACTACAACATCCTGAAAGAGCGCTTCAAGGCCGACATCAAGGTGCCGCGGCCTGCCGAGCAGAAAGTTGGCGCTTAAAGCCGAGCGCCAAGCGGATAAAGCGCGCAGTTCTCGTTATAATTTGAGGTTCCGGTGGCTGTAGCTCAGTTGGTAGAGTCCAGGATTGTGATTCCTGTTGTCGTGGGTTCGAGCCCCATCAGCCACCCCAGTATTTA
>JAZKIE010000387.1:0-5282 GCA_040385025.1 Pseudomonadota bacterium
CAACGCCGCAGCAGGCCCGCAAAATCATTGAGCACCGGCTGGCGGATGCGGCTGTCCAGGCTGCCTTCCCGCTCGCAGGCCGCGTACACGTCCCACACGCCGAGCTTTCTGGCCAGCAGCCATTCGCTACGAATTTGATAGCTGTCCACGCTCATCGGACAAGGGCTGGAGGGCCAAATGGCTTGCAGAATTTTCCAGAACTGGTTCTGCGGGTGACCGTAATACTGCTGCGCCGCCAGCGAGGCCACGCCCGGAAAACTGCCCAGTATCAGCAGCCGGGTCTGGCCGGACACCAGCGGTGGCAGGCCGGTCAGCATGCCAGCAGTTTCTGCAGCTTGGGCAAGGTCGCCAGCGCGTTGGCAGTGCTGGCCGCTGCCAGTTCATCGAGGGTCAGGCCGCGCAACTGCGCCACCACGGCAGCAATGCGCGGCAACTCGGCCGGCTCGTTGCGGCCCTGCGCCTGCCCCTGTGCGCGCTGTTCAGCGGTGGTGTACAGCCAGTGCGGCGCGATATCGGGTGCGTCCGTTTCCAGCACCAGTGCCGACAGCGGCAGTTCGGCCGCCAGGCGCCGCAACTGCAGCGCACGCTCAAAAGTCACGGCGCCGCCGAAACCGAGTTTGAGGCCCAGCTTGAGGAATTCGCCGGCCTGCTGGTCGCTGCCATTGAAGGCGTGGCCTATGCCTTGCCAGCCCAGGCCCGGCGGCGCCAGCTCGCGCAGATGTTTGAGCAGCCGGTCGGCCGAGCGCCGCACATGCAGGATCACCGGCAGGCCGTGTTTGCGCGCCAGCAAAAGCTGCTCGCGGTAAAAATGCTCCTGGCGTTCGCGCAGCGGGCTTTCAGTCAGTTCGGGCACAAAATAATCCAGCCCGATCTCCCCCACTGCCACCAGCCGGGGGTCTGCGCGCCGCAGCGCCAGTTCAGCGTCCAGCAGCGCCAGATCGCTGTCCCCGGCCTGCTTGACGTACAGCGGGTGAATGCCCAGCGCATAACAGTCGCCAAATTGGTGCGCCAATTCCCGCACCGCAGCAAAGTTGAACACGCCCACCGCCGGCAGAACGCACAGTGCCACCCCGGCAGCGCTTGCCCGCGCGCGCATGGCGGCGCGGTCGCCGGCAAACTCGGCGGCATCGAGGTGGCAATGGGTATCTATCCAGACGGGCATGGGCCAATGATGCCTCAAGCGCCCGCGCAATATCCCCGCAGATGACCGAACAATATGCGGGGATGTGCAAGACGTGATACCGTGCATCGTCAGTCCAGAAAATCATTTTTACAGGTGACACGGATGCGCAGGCCAGCCCGCTACAGCAGCTCGAGCAGACCCTCCACGAACACGGCGCGCGAACCGCCCGCCGACGTGTCGCCGGGTGCAGCGGCTCCGCCCGCCTCCCGCTTCTTCTCGCTCTCCAATCCCCGGCTGCTCTGGTCGGCGCTGATGGTTCTGACTGTCCTGCTTTGTCTCAGCCTGTCGCTGTCGCTGCGGCCCCAGCCGCGCAAGCTGACCCAGGAAGACATCAACGCCGCCGTGCTCAAAACGCTGGAAACCACCCAACTACCGTCTGCCGTGGCCAGGGCCTATGACGCGATCCGCCCCTCGGTCGTGCGCGTGATGTCTTATGGCAAAAGCAAGGACGGCAAGGAAGATGTGGAATTCGGCGTCGGCACCGGCGTGGTGATTGTTGACAAGGGCATCATCCTGACCAATCTGCATGTGGTGCAGGGCGCGCAGACCATCAAGGTGGTGTTTGCCGACGGACTGGAATCGACCGCCCACATCACCGGCCTGCAGCCCGAGAACGACCTGGCCGTGTTGCAGGCGCACACGATTCCCGACGACATGATTGCGGCCACCATGCGCTCCACCGGCGACCTGGCGCCCGGCGACCATGTGCTGGCCGTCGGCTACCCCTTCGGCATCGGGCCCTCGGCGTCGGCGGGCGTGATCTCCGGCCTCAAGCGCACCTTCCGCTCACCCGAAGGCAAGCAGGACATCCGCAACCTGATCCAGTTCGACGCGGCGGCCAACCCCGGCAATTCGGGCGGCCCGCTGGTCACCATGGACGGTGAAGTGGTCGGCATTGTCACGGCCATCCTCAACCCCAACCAGCAGCGCAGTTTTGTCGGCATCGCGTTTGCGGTGCCGATTGAAAACGCAGCTTCGGCCGTCGGCCTGACCCCTTTCTGAAGGACCCCACCCATGCAAGCACCCTCATCCTCGCAAGACGCCCACACCGCGCAACTGATGGAGCAAATCCTCTACGAGGTCAAACGCGTGGTGGTCGGCCAGGACCGTTTTCTGGAACGTGTGATGGTGGCCATCCTGGCCCAGGGCCATTTGCTGGTCGAAGGTGTGCCCGGCCTGGCCAAGACCCTGACTGTCAAGACACTGGCCAACACCATCCAGGGCAATTTCAAGCGCATCCAGTTCACGCCCGATCTGGTGCCGGCCGACCTGGTCGGCACGCGCATCTACAACCAGAAAACCGGTGACTTCACGACCTCGCTGGGCCCGGTGTTCACCAACCTGCTGTTGGCCGACGAAATCAACCGCGCACCGGCCAAGGTGCAGAGCGCACTGCTGGAGGTGATGCAGGAGCGCCAGGTCACGATTGCCGGTGAAACGCACAAGGTGCCCGAGCCCTTCCTCGTCATGGCGACGCAGAACCCGATCGAGACCGAAGGCACTTACCCGCTGCCCGAGGCGCAGGTGGACCGTTTCATGATGAAAGTGCTGGTGGACTACCCGAGCGACGAGGAGGAGTTCGTCATCGTCCAGCGCGTGATCGGCCCGGCCGTCGCGGTCAGCAGCGTGGCCACCACCGAGCAACTGGCCGGGTTGCAGCGCGAATGCCGCCGCGTCTATGTCGACCCTTCGCTCATTCAATATGCGGTGCGCCTGGTGTCGGCCACCCGCGCGCCGGAAAAACATGGCCTCAAGGACCTGGAGCGCTTCATCACCTTCGGCGCCAGCCCGCGCGCCACCATCAACCTGACCGAAGGCGCACGCGCCCTGGCCATGCTGCGCGGCCGCACCTACGCCTTGCCCGAAGACATGACCGACCTGGTGCCCGACGTGCTGCGGCATCGCCTGGTGCTGTCTTACGAAGCCCTGTCCGAAGGGCTGGACGCCGACACCATCGTCGCCAAAATCATGGCCAAGGTGCCGGCGCCGGCGCGGCCACTCGAACATGAAAAATTGGCAGCTTGACTGCAGCCCTCGCGCTCCGCACTGAGTTGCATTGACCGACATGAAAAACTGGTTCCGCAAATCCGCCCAGCCCGAAGCCGCCCAAGCGCCGCTTGCGGCGTCGGTCGCTCCGGCGCAGGCTGGGGCCATGGCCGGCGCCGAACACGTGTTGCGCCGCCTCGAATGGACGGTGCTGCGCCGGCTCGACGGCCTGCTGCAGGGCGACTACCGCACCCTGATGCGCGGCACCGGCATGGACCTGGCCGACCTGCGCGAATACCAGCACCACGACGACGTGCGCCACATCGACTGGAACGTCACCGCGCGCCTGCAGTCGCCGCATGTCCGGGTATTTACCGAAGACCGCGAGATGGCCAGCTGGTTTTTGCTGGACCTCAGCCCCTCGGTCGATTTCGGCTCCGGCAACCAGCGCAAAAGCCAGGTCTCGGCCGAATTCGTCACGGTGCTGTCGCGCGTGCTGACGCGCCACGGCAACCGCGTCGGCGCCATGCTTTACGGCAGCGGCGTGGACACGGTGCTGCCCGCGCGTGGCGGCCGGCCCCATGTGCTGCACATGCTGCACGCCATGCAGACACGCCCCGAAGCCAGCGGCAACACCACCACGCGGCTGGACGATCTGCTGCGTTCGGCCGCCAGGCTGCTGCGCCGGCGCTCCACGGTGTTTGTGGTGTCGGACTTCATCAGCGAGCCCGGCTGGGAGAAAACCCTGGGGCAACTGGCCCAGCGCCACGAGGTGGTCGCCGTGCGTCTGCTCGACCCCCTGGAGCTGGAACTGCCCGACCTCGGCCTGATCCCCATCCGCGACGCCGAAACCGGCGAGCAGTTGCTGGTGGACACCCACGACGCCGGTTTTCGCAAACGCTTCACGCGCATCGCCGCGCAGCGTGAAGCCGACTTGCGCCAGGCCCTGATGCGGTCCGGTGTCGATACGCTGGAGCTGTCCACCGACGGCGACCTGGTGGACGCCATCATGCGTTTCACCGAACTTCGCAAGCGCCGCGGCCAGTCGTCCGGCGCTGCCGGCAAGGGCCAGCGCAAGCTGCCCGACCATCTCAAGGCGGCCGCCTGAGCGCCGCCCGCAGGAGTCCTTTCCATGAATTCACCTGTCACCTTTCTCTGGCCGCAGTTTCTCTGGCTGATGCTGGCCCTGCCGCTGCTGGTGGCCCTGTATGTCTGGCTGCTGCGGCGCAAAAAGAAAATGGCGCTGCGTTATGCCAGCCTGTCCATCGTCCGGGAAGCCATGGGCGCCGGGCAAACCTTCCGGCGTCACATCCCGCCGCTGCTGTTTTTGCTGGCCATGGCGGCCATGCTGCTGGCCGCGTCACGGCCGTTTGCCGTGATCACCCTGCCTTCGCAGCAGGAAACCATCATCCTGGCGATGGACGTGTCGGGCAGCATGCGCGCCACCGACGTGTTGCCGAACCGGCTGGTCGCCTCGCAAAATGCCGCCAAGGCTTTTCTGACCGAGTTGCCGCGCAGCGTGCGTGTGGGCATCGTGGCTTTTGCCGGCACCGCGTCGGTGGTGCAACCCGCCACCCTGAGCCGGGAAGACCTGGTGACGGCGATTGACAAGTTCCAGATGCAACGCGCCACCGCCATCGGCAATGCCATCGTGGTGTCGCTCGGTGAGTTGCTGCCCAATGCCGGCATCGATCTGGCTTCGCTGACTTACGGGCGCAACCGCAGCGGCGGTGTGGCCATCGACCAGGTGCCCAAGGAGCCCAAGAAGGACTTCACGCCTGTCGCACCCGGCTCCTACAGTTCCGGCGCCATCATCCTGCTGACGGACGGCCAGCGCACCACCGGCGTGGACCCGCTGGAGGCCGCGAAGATTGCCGCCGACCACGGCGTGCGTGTCTACACCGTCGGGGTGGGCACGGTGGATGGCGAGACCATCGGTTTTGAAGGCTGGTCCATGCGCGTCAAGCTCGACGAGGAAACCCTCAAGGCCATCGCCACCAAAACCCAGGGCCAGTACTTCTACGCCGGCACCGCGGCTGACCTGAAAAAGGTTTATGAAACCCTGAGCTCGCGGCTCACCGTCGAGAAGAAAGAGACAGAAATTTCCGGCCTG
>JAZKIE010000388.1:0-1751 GCA_040385025.1 Pseudomonadota bacterium
GGCATGGTCACGCTGGGCAAACTCAACTGCGACGAGTTCGCCATGGGCTCGGGCAACGAAAACAGCGCCTGGCAGCCCGTGCTGAACCCTTGGGATCACACGCGGATTCCCGGTGGCTCGTCGGGCGGCAGCGCCGCCGCCGTGGCAGCGCGTCTGGTGCCTGCGGCGACCGGCACGGACACCGGCGGCTCGATCCGCCAGCCGGCCTCGCTGACCGGCATCACCGGCATCAAGCCGACCTACGGCCGCTGCTCGCGTTACGGCATGGTGGCGTTTGCCTCCAGCCTGGACCAGGCCGGCCCGATGGCACGCTCGGCACTCGATTGCGCCCTGCTGCTGTCGGCCATGGCGGGTCCGGACCTGGACCGCGATTCGACTTCGCTGGACCTGCCGGCCCTTGATTACGCTACTGATTTGATAGCTGCTGGCGCAGGTGGGGCGGGGGTTGCAGCCCCAAAAAGCTTGAAAGGTTTGCGAATTGGCCTGCCCACCCAGTTTTTCGGCGCCGGCTGCTCGGCCGACGTGCTCCAGGCCGTGCGTGCGGCACTGGCCGAGTTCGAGAAGCTGGGCGCGACCCTGGTCGATGTCGATTTGCCGCTGACCGAGCTGTCCATCCCGGTGTATTACGTGATCGCGCCGGCCGAAGCCAGCAGCAATTTGAGCCGCTTCGACGGTGTGCGTTATGGGCACCGCGCCGCCAGTTACGGCGACCTGACCGACATGTACAAGAAGTCGCGCAGCGAAGGTTTCGGCGACGAGGTCACGCGCCGCATCATGATCGGCACCTATGTGTTGTCACACGGTTATTACGACGCCTACTACCTGAAGGCGCAGAAAATACGCCGCCTGATTGCACAGGATTTCCAGACCGCCTTCACACAGTGCGACATCATTGCCGGCCCGGTGTCGCCCACCGTTGCCTGGAAGATCGGCGAGAACGCCAGCGACCCGGTGGCCAGCTACCTGGCCGATATTTACACCCTGTCGTCAAGTCTCGCGGGCCTGCCTGGCATGAGTGTGCCGGCCGGTTTCGGCGCACACAAGCTACCGGTCGGCCTGCAACTGATAGGCAACTATTTCAAGGAAGCGCAGTTGCTGGGTGCGGCGCACCAGTTCCAGCTCGCAACCGACTGGCACCAACGCCAGCCCCCAGGCCTTTGAGTGATTTGACATGAGCTCCACCCCACCCACCGTGAACCCCTTTGCCGAGATGCAGGCTGGCCGGCCCACCGGCCCGCTGGTGCAGGGCTACGAAGTCATCATTGGCTTCGAGACCCACACGCAACTGACCACGCAGTCCAAAATTTTCAGCCGCGCGCCGACCAGCTTCGGTGCCGAACCCAACACCGCCGCCTCGGCCGTTGACTTTGCGTTGCCCGGCGCGCTGCCGGTGATGAACAAGGGCGCGGTGCAACGCGCCATCGAATTCGGCCTGGCGGTGGACGCGCACATTGCCGAGTCCAGCGTGTTTGCGCGCAAGAATTATTTCTACCCCGATCTGCCCAAGGGCTACCAGATCAGCCAGTTTGAAATTCCGGTCGTGCAGGGCGGCCAGGTCGAGTTTTTCCTCGATGGCGAGAAAAAATCGGTGCGCCTGGTGCGCGCCCACCTGGAAGAAGACGCCGGCAAGTCGCTGCACGAAGACTTCATCGGTCAATCGGGCATAGACCTGAACCGCGCCGGCACGCCGCTGCTCGAAATCGTCACCGAGCCCGACATGCGCTCCTCGGCGGAAGCCGTGGCCTATGCCA
>JAZKIE010000389.1:0-16614 GCA_040385025.1 Pseudomonadota bacterium
CCGGCTTTTTGGTGTCCAGCGTCAGGCCGCGCTTGTTGCTGTTGAGCATGGTGAAATACAAGGCGTCAGCGCCTTCGATGTCGCGCAACTGGCTGCGGGTGACGTCGCCAGAGCCAGGACGCTCGACCTTGATCACGTCAGCGCCGAACCAGGCCAGCATCTGCGTACAGGCGGGACCGGCCTGAACGTGGGTGAAGTCGATGATCTTGATGCCTGCGAGGGGTTTGTTGCTCATTTGTTTTCTCCTTGAATAGTGACTTGATTACTTCTTCTTCGCGCTTTGCGGATTCAGGCTGGTGATGCGGCCGCTTTCGGTGCCGGCCGTCTCGTCGATGATGGCATTGATCAGGGTCGGCTTGCCGGACTTGACAGCCTCGTCCAGCGCCTTGGCCAGCTCTTCCGGCGTATTGGCCAGAACGCCGACACCGCCGAAGGCCTGCATCATCATCTCGTAACGTGCATTCTTGACGAAAACGGTGGGCGCCACATCGCCGCCCAGCGGATTGACATCGGTACCCTTGTAAATACCGTTGTTGTTGAAGACGATCACGCAGACTGGCAGGTTGTAGCGGCAGATGGTTTCGACCTCCATGCCGCTGAAGCCGAAGGCGCTGTCGCCCTCGATGGCAATCACGGGTTTGCCGGTGACCACGGCGGCAGCGACGGCAAAACCCATGCCGATACCCATGATGCCCCAGGTGCCAACGTCCAGGCGCTTGCGCGGCTCGTACATGTCGACGATGCTGCGGGCGAAATCCAGCGTATTGGCGCCTTCGTTGACAACAATGGCGTCCGGACGCGCCTTGACCGCGTTGCGGATCACGTTCAGCGCGCTGTGGAAATTCATTTTCTCCGGGTTCAATGCCAGGGTGGCCGCCATCTTGGACAGGTTCTTGTCCTTGCGCTCCTTGATGCCGTCGGTCCAGTCGGCGGGCGGTTTGGCCCAGTTGGAGCCGAGACCGGCCAGCAGCGCCGATACGCAGGAACCGATGTCGCCGACCAGCGGCGCGGCGATGGGCACGTTGCTGTCCATCTCGGTTGGAGAGATGTCGATCTGGATGAACTGGCGGGTGTCGGCATTGGCACCGCCCCAGGTTTTGCCCTTGCCGTGCGACAGCAGCCAGTTCAGACGCGCGCCGACCAGCATCACCACATCGGCTTCGGCCAGCACATGCGAGCGTGTGGCGGATGCTGATTGCTCATGGGTGTCGGGCAACAGGCCCTTGGCCATGGACATCGGCAGGTAAGGAATGCCGGTTTTTTCGATCAGGGCACGGATGTCGGCGTCGGCCTGCGCATAGGCGGCTCCCTTGCCGAGCACGATCAGGGGGCGCTTGGCGCCCTTGAGCAGGTCGAGCGCGCGCTTGACCGAATCAGGTGCGGGGAGCTGGCGCGGCGCCGGGTCCACCACCTTGACCAGCGAGCGTTTGCCGGCTGCGGCGTCCATGGTCTGCGCGAACAGCTTGGCCGGCAGGTCCAGGTAGACGCCGCCGGGGCGGCCCGACAGCGCCGAGCGAATTGCGCGGGCGATGCCGATGCCGATGTCCTGCGCGTGCAGTACGCGGAAAGCCGCCTTGCACAGCGGCTTGGCAATCGCGAGCTGGTCCATCTCTTCGTAGTCGCCCTGCTGCAGGTCGACGATTTCCCGCTCGCTCGATCCGCTGATCAGGATCATCGGGAAGCAGTTGGTGGTGGCGTTGGTCAGTGCCGTCAGGCCGTTGAGGAAGCCGGGAGCCGACACCGTCAGGCAAATGCCGGGCTTTTGCGTGAGGAAACCGGCGGCGGCGGCGGCGTTGCCGGCATGTTGTTCGTGGCGGAACGAGATCATGCGGATGCCCTCGGCCTGTGCTTTGCGCGTCAGATCGGTGATGGGGATGCCGGGCAGGGCGAAAATGGTGTCGATGCCGTTGAGTTTCAGGGCGTCGATAACCAGGTGAAACCCGTCAGTCTGTTCTGTTGATTGAGCGTCGTTTGTCATGATGGATGTCTCTTCGTTTGACTTCGATAAGGATGGAGCAAGGTGGCTGGCAGCATCAGGTGTGCCAAAAGACCCGCTGGTTGAATCAGGGTTTTCCAGTGCGGATCTGCCTCCCTGGTTCCTGTGCCCGGACGGGTCTTTTACACCGTCGGGGTATCATAGGAATCGATTCGGTTTTCTCTATTGACCACGGTCAATTTTCGTTGCATTCGGCCCTTTCGAATACGGACGAAAACCTGAATCGGCTCAACCTAAGTCGTCATGCTGTCTGTACAAAACCATCCCGATAGAAATGTCATTCGCGTCCAGCTGGGGCAAAACCTGGTTCTCAAGGGAATGACAGCGGAGCAGAGCGCTGAACTGGAGTCCCATCTGGTGATCGTCGACAGCCAGAAGGGTGACACCTTGTTGCATCAGGGCGCGCATGAAATGGAACAATATTTCATCCTGGAAGGCATCTTGAAGCGGGTGGTGACCAACCAGGAAGCCAAGGAGATGATTCTGCGTTTTGCCGATGAGCGCGACATGGAAACCAGTTACGCCGCATGGCGGCTGGGAACGCCCACGCCTTACAGCACCGTCTGCGTGACCAAAGTTCGGGTGGCCAAGTTGCCGCTGACGGACTGGGTGGCTTTCCTGGAGCGCCATTACGAAATCAAGCAGTCCTTTGAGTATTACGTGATGCGCCTCATGAGCGAAATCATGGCGCACACCATCACACTGCATTTGCTGGATGCGCCTGGCCGTGTCAAGCGCTTCCTGCGCAAGCACCCGGAGTTGTTTGACCGCATTCCGAAGAAAGAGCTTGCGTCTTACATGAATCTCTCGGCAGAAACCCTGAGCCGTCTCAAACAACGCGGAAAAATCTGACAGGGCAAGTGAAGTGGAGCAGGAATAAAAAAAGCCGGGTGATGTACCCGGCTTTTTTGTTGGCATGCTCAGACGGTCAGTCTACCGGCTGCTCCGCAGCAAATTCGTCCTTCTTGGGCGGACGGACCTTGGCGATCACGCGGGAGATCAGGGGCCACAGCAGCAAAATCAGGGCCAGTATGGTGATACCGCCAACCAGCGGGTTGGACCACATGATGGACACTTCACCCTGCGAGACCAGCATGGCCTGGCGGAAGGAGTCTTCTGCCTTGTCTCCAAGAACCAGCGCCAGCACCAGCGGTGCAAGCGGGTAGTCCAGCTTCTTGAAGAGGTAGCCGATCACGCCGAACAGCATCATGAACCAGATGTCCAGCATGGCGTTGTGGACGGTGTAGGCGCCGATGGCGCAGATCACCACAATCACAGGTGCAATGATGGAAAACGGAATCCGCAGGATGGACGCGAACAGCGGCACGGTGGTCAGCACAACGATCAGGCCCACCAGGTTACCCAGGTACATGCTGGCAATCAGGCCCCAGACGAAGTCTTTTTGTTCGACAAACAGCAGCGGTCCGGGCTGCAGGCCCCAGATCAGCAAGCCACCGAGCAGCACGGCTGCGGTTGGCGAACCGGGAATGCCGAGTGCCAGCATGGGCAGCAGGGCACTGGTGCCGGCGGCGTGGGCTGCAGTTTCGGGTGCGATCACACCTTCGATTTCACCGGTGCCGAACTTCGAACCGTTCTTGGACATTTTCTTGGCCAGGCCGTAACTCATGAACGATGCCGGTGTGGCGCCGCCAGGGGTGATGCCCATCCAGATACCGATCAGCGAGCTGCGGATCGAGGTCATCCAGTATTTGGGCAGCTTCTTCCATGTTTCGAGCACAACCTTGGGGTCGATCTTGGCGCTTTTTCCGGAGAAAGCCAGGCCTTCTTCCATGGAGAGCAGAATTTCGCCGATACCAAACAGGCCGATCACGGCGATCAGGAAATCGAAGCCACGCATCAGGTCAGGAATGCCGAAGGTCAGGCGCAATTGGCCGGTCACGGTGTCCATGCCGACAGAAGCCAGTGCAAAACCGATGGTCATGGAAGCGAGGATCTTGAACGGAGAGCCTTTGCCCATGCCCACGAAGCTGCAGAAGGTCAGCAGGTAGACAGCAAAGAACTCCGGAGGGCCGAACTTCAGCGCAAACTTGGCAACCAGGGGCGCCAGGAAGGTGATCATCACCACGGCCACAAACGCGCCTATGAATGACGATGTGAATGCTGCGGTCAAGGCGGCGCCGGCCTTGCCTTGCTGGGCCATCGGGTAGCCGTCGAAGGTGGTTGCAACCGACCAGGGCTCACCCGGAATGTTGAACAGGATGGAGGTGATGGCACCGCCAAACAGGGCACCCCAGTAGATACACGACAACATGATGATCGCCGAGGTTGGCGACATCGTGAAGGTCAGGGGCAGCAGGATGGCCACACCGTTGGCGCCGCCCAGGCCGGGCAGCACGCCGATCAGCACACCCAGGATGATGCCCACGAACATCAGGAGGATGTTCATCGGCGTCAGGATGACGCTGAATCCGTGAAAAAGCGAGTTTAGTTCTTCCATTTCGATATCCGGTCAGTAAAGTTCAGTAGGCTCTATGCAGGTAAGGAGGACTCAGTAGCCGAGAAAGCTCAGCGGGTCGAACTGGCCTTTGAACAAGGGAACCTTGAACCAGACCTCGAACATGAAGAAAAACAGCACGACCACAATCAGGGAGGTGATCACGCTTTTGATGGGTGAAAACTTTCCCAGAATGATCATGAAAAGTGCGATGTAAACAAGCGACGCCACGTAGATGCCCACAAACTGGATGGCCAGCACGTAGACCATTGCCGGCAGCAGGACCGACAGCACGCGCTTGAGCTGTTCGCCATCGACGAAGACATCGGTGTTTTTGTTTTTTCCGAAGAGGGCCTGGTACAGCGTGCCGACGCCGGAAATGCACAGGATGATGCCGATGTAAAAAGGGAAGTAGCCGGCCCCGGGGCCGTCACTGGTCCAGCCCGACCCGAGGGCCCAACTGCCCTGCAGCACCACGGCCCCCATGATGACAATGCAGGTGGCAACAATCGCTTCAACGATATAGGTTGCGACGCCCGTGCGCGACTCCGCGCCGATTTCTTGGTTTGGCTCCATGAGCAGCTCCGTTGGGTGTGAGCGCCCTGGACCAGGGCGAACTTGATTGAATGTCGGGCCGGCATTCCGGCCCGCGGGAGAAAGCCCCGCGAATGGGGGCCTTCTTTTCTTACTTGGCGATGAAGCCGGCTTCCTTCATCAACTCGCGGTGGCGCTGTTCTGCGGAACCCAGCCATTTGGCATATTCATCGCCAGACATGCTGGTCTGATTGAACGCGCCTTTTTCCATGTAGTCTTTCCACTCGGGTGTGTCGCGGATTTTCTTCAGCAGATCGACATAGAACGCCAGCTGGTCCTTGGACACGCCGGGCGCCATGAAAATACCGCGCAGCATGGTGTAGTCGGTGGGCACACCGGCTTCCTTGCAGGTCGGGATGTCTGCCCACGACAGGGTGTCCGTGACCTTGGCTTTGTAGGTCATGCGTTTGTCGTCGAAGACGCAAAGCGCGCGGAGCTGGTTGGCGCGCCATTGGGCAACCGCCTCGATAGGGTTGTTGACGGACGAGTCGACGTGTTTGCCGACAAGCTGGACAGCCACTTCACCGCCGCCCTTGAAGGGAATGTAGATGAACTTGGTGCCAGTGGCCTGCTCAATGCCGACGGTGATGATCTGGTCTTCCTGCTTGGAGCCGGTACCACCCATCTTGATCTTGCTCGGACCCGCGGCCTTGACGGCGGCCAGGTACTCCTTGGCATTTTTTGCTGGATTTTCTGCGTTCACCCACAAAACAAACTGGTCGAGCGCCATCATGGACACGGGTGTCATATCGCGCCAGTTGAAGGGCACGCCGGTTGCCAGCGGTGTGGTGAAGAGGTTGGACAGTGTGATGATGATCTTGTGCGGATTGCCGGTCGCGCCTTTGACTTCAAGGAAGCCTTCAGCGCCCGCACCGCCGGACTTGTTGACGACGATCAGCGGCTCTTTCATCAGTTTGTGTTTGATGACGATGCCCTGAATCAGCCGCGCCATCTGGTCGGCGCCGCCGCCAGTGCCTGCTGGTACAACGAATTCAACCGGCTTGGTCGGCTCCCATGCTGCATGAGCGGGGGCTGAGCCGACAGCCATCACCGCGATGGCCGCAGCCGTGGCGAGGCTGCTTTTGATGATGGAAAGTTTGATTTTCATTGCGTTGTCTCCTGTGTTGGGTAACTCGGATTGAGGCTGGAACTTCTTGCTGATTTCCTGGCCGGAACGTATCACACCGGTATGGTCTTACCAAGTAGATAAAAAACTCTTGACGAGGGTCAAGTTTGCTCAATTTTTGAGCCGCGCTAGGGTTTGTCCGGAGAGGTCTCTTTCTCCTTGGCGATGTGCTCCGAATAGCGTAACTCCCTAGGTGAAATTAGTACTCAGGCAGTAGGATGAATTTCAGTTCGGTTGGGCATCATGCACCGAATTGAGGGGAGACATAAATTTTTACAAAGGCAATGAGCCATGAAGACACCATCCGTGCTGCTGATTTTGTTGTCTACCTGTGCTGCCTCTGCACATGCGCAGTCATGTGAAGGCGGGTTGTATCTCAATCCACAAGTTATTCGCGGTGAGGGTTCGTCCCAAACCGAAAGCGCGTTGAGGGAGCTGATTGACTTCGTCAAGCCGACTGGCCTGTCCGTCTCCCCGGTCCTCAATATTCGGGAAACGCAGGACGTGCTCAATGCCGTCAAAAAGCCTGCGCCGCCGTGTTGGGTGTACGGCAACCCTGTGGTTGGTTTGGCCTCGGGCTACCGCCCGGTGGCGATCAATGTGGACCCGATCCAGTCGGCCGTACTGATTTTGGCCGATATCGGTACCGTGAAAGACGGCAAGCCCGTGGAGTTGAAGTCCCTCCCGCCGGAGCAGCAAGCCAAGGTACTGGCCAAGCTCAAAACCACAAGCTGCTTTGGCATGAAAAGCGGCGTGACCACCTCGCTGGTGAAGGCTGAGAATTTCTGCGGGACGGTGGTGGAAGTCATGCCGCAGCAAGGCCTGGGTCAGAGCTATCTGCCGACCAAGGCCGCCTTTCACTGGCAGGCTGATCGTTGGGCGGGACTGATTACCCGGCTTCAGTCGGCCCAGGCCGCCACCATGAAAAGCCATCATGGAACGGATGAGCGGATCCACATGGCTCAACTGGTTGTTGTGCCGGCGTCCAATGCCAGCTGGGGCTATGGCATTTATGTGCACCCCAGTGCACCGGCGGATGTCGTGAAAAAGGCGGCCGCGCAATTTACGTCGCTGAAAGCCGCCAGCCCTTTGCTGCTCAAGGCACTGGACCTGGGGGCCAAGTATGAGTTTGCTACGCCTTCCGATGCGGCAGTTCAGACGATGAAAAAATCGCTGGCGACCGGGCCCTGATGGCGCTACAGATGGCTGGCCGCGTCCTGTTCAGGCGGCGAGTTGAAGCCGCACTTGCCCGCTTTCTTCCTGCATGGTTCGAGCCAGCAGCTTGACCAGGGCATACAGCGTGTCGATGTGGGGGGTGGGCGTCTGTGTCAGGCGACCGAGTTCCACCACGGAGCCGACCAGGGCATCAATCTCGGGCGCCCGTCCGGCCTCGATATCCTGCAGCATGGATGTCTTGTGTTTGCCGACCTTCTCGGCGCCCGCGATGCGTTTTTCCAGTGTCACGCGAAATTCAATGCCCAGCTTCTGGGCGACCTCTTGCGCTTCGCGCATCATGCTGGCCGCGAGCTCGCGTGACAGCGGGAACTGGCAGATGTCCTGCAAGGTGGAGTGGGTCAGGCTGCTGATGGGATTGAAGGTGAGGTTGCCCCAGAGCTTGAGCCAGATTTCGGAGCGGATGTTGTCAAGCACCGGTGCCTTGAAGCCCGCCTTGGCAAAACATCCGGAGATGCGCGTAACCCGCTCACTGGCTGTGCCGTCGAGCTCGCCCACCGGAAAGCGATCGCCCTCGATGTGCCTGACCACGCCCGGCGCGACCAGCTCTGACGCCGGATAAACCACGCAGCCGATCACGCGCTGCGGCGGGATATTTTTGACCAGGATGCCGGTGGGGTCCACGCTGTGCACCTGGCTGCCCTCCAATGGCCCACCGTGCTTGTGAAAATACCAGTAGGGGATGCCGTTTTGCATGGTGACCACGGTGGTGTGCGGCCCGAACAGTTTGGGCAGATCATCGGCCACAGCCTCGACCTGATGCGCTTTCATTGCCAGAATCACCATGTCCTGCGGGCCCGCTTCGGCATAGTTGTTGGTGGCCTTGACGTCGGCGGCGACATGTTCGGTGCCGTCGTGCATGATGAGTTTCATGCCGTTCTTGCGGATGGCGTCCAGGTTCGCGCCGCGCACCATGAAAGTCACATCCTCGCCAGCCAGTGCCAGTTTCACGCCCACATAGCCGCCTATGGCTCCGGCTCCAACAATCGCAATCTTCACACCCGTTCTCCCGAAAAATGATTATTCAAACCGGTTGCTGAGCCTGCCGATGCCGGCAATCTCCACCGCTATGGTGCTTCCCGGCTTCATGGAGCCGACGCCCACGGATGTGCCGCAGAGGATGATGTCACCTGCGTACAAGGTGATGTCCTGTGAAATCAGGCTGACCAGTTGCTGCACCGAAAAACGCATGTCGCTGATCGGATAGTCCTGGCGCACTTCTCCGTTGAGGATTGTCCTGACCACCAGTTTTGCCGGGTCCAGGCCGGTGGCCACCACCGGACCGAACGGGCAAAAAGTGTCAAACCCCTTGGCCCGCACCCACTGGGCAAACGATGCATCGCGGTTCAGGATGTCGGCGACCGTCACGTCGTTGGCGCAGGTGTAGCCAAACACATGGTCGAGCGCCTCGCGCTCCGGCACCTGCTTGCAGGTCTTGCCAATGACGATGCCCAACTCGCCTTCAAACACTACTTTGCCGTCGCACGGTGGCTTGCGGATGGTGCCGCCGGGTTGCAGGTAGGAGTTCGGGGCCTTGATCAGGTACAGCGGCTCGTGCGGAACGGGCAGATTGAGTTTCTCGCCCAGCGCGTGAAAGTTGTTCCACAGGGCGATGACCTTGGTGGGTTGAACCGGTGTCAGCAACTCCACATCGGCCAGTGGCACCAGGCGATTGGTGGGGACGGCGCGGACGAACATGTCGCCTTCGCAGACCTGAACCTGCTCGCCCTGCAACATGCCGAAGCGAACCGACTGGCCTTCCCTGAAACGCACCCAGTGATTTGTCATCCGGCGCTTTCAGCTCAGGGCACTGGTCGCCGACCGGTGTGCCGGCGCAGCGGGCGCGGTGTTGTGCCGTGGCACGACGGACAGGTGCGAAGAGGCGCTCCAGCCGGCGGCTGCCGGTGCATGGCGCACCATGCTCGCGTAACAGCGCGCCTGGGTGGTCTCGATGGCGTCGACCAGAAAGTCCGCTTCGTAGGCGCGCAAAAGGTGGGCCTGCTCGGTTTCCAGGTAGATGCGCACGCCCTCACGGCCATGGGCCTGCAGGCGGGCGTAGGTGGCGGCACTCCAGTACCAGGTCAGCCCCAGTTCCTCGAATGCGGCGTTGTAGGCGTGACGATGGGCTTCGGCGGCCTGGCCGGCGGTGGTCTGGGAAAGCAGGGCGTTGAGCATGGCGGTTCTCCTCGTGGTGTGTCGCTCTGGTCGAAGTGGCGGCGCTTTTTGCGCCGGGCTTGAACGCAAATGTAGGGAAGAATAATGATTAGCGATAGTAAAAGTATTTGATACTATTGATAACTTATACGTTATACATAAAGACAGCATGAAAAACGCCACATTGCGCCAGCTCAAGGTTTTTGAAGCGGTTGCCCGGCATCTGAGCTTTTCCAGGGCAGCGGAGGAGTTGCACCTGTCGCAGCCCGCCGTCTCCATTCAGGTCAAGAAGCTGGAAGACCATGCCGGCCTTCCGCTGTTCGAGCAACTTGGTAAAAAAATCCACCTCACGCCGGCGGGCGTGGAGATGCTGCATTCCAGCCGCATCATCATCCAGCAGTTCAAGGAAGCCGAAGAGGCCATGGCGCAGTTCAAGGGGGTTGCCGGCGGCAAACTGAACGTGGCGGTGATCAGCGCGGGTGACTATTTTTTACCGCGTTTGCTGGTCGAGTTCGCGCGGCGCCATTCCGGGGTCACGCTGGATTTCGGAGTGTGCAACCGCGAAGAATTACTGAGCCAACTGGGCGACAACCTGACGGATCTGGCCATCATGGTGCGTCCGCCACTGGGTCTGGACACGGTCAGTGAAGCCTTTGCGCCCCACCCGTATGTGGTGGTGGCGGCGCCCGACCATCCGCTGGCCAGCAAAAAGCGGATCACGCTGTCGCGCCTGGCGCGTGAGCCATTTGTGGTGCGTGAAAAAGGCTCCGACACCTGGAACTCCATGCAAGAGGGGTTTGGCACGCATCTGGCCGACCTGAATATCGCGATGGAAATCAAAAGCACGGAAACCATCAAGCAGGCGGTGATGGCGGGCATGGGCGTGAGTTTTCTCTCTGCGCACACCATCAGCCGCGAGCTGCAGGTGGGCAGCCTCAGCGTGCTGGATGTGCTGGGTTTTCCGCTGATGCTTCACTGGTATGTGGTGCACAGGCGCAACAAGCGGCTGACGCCGGTGGCCCAAGCCTTCAAGACTTTTCTGATGAGTGATGGCGGCGCGCTGATTGAGCAGACCATCGGCTACCGGCCCAGGCCGGTGCCGGGGCGTCTCAAGAAGTGAGCCGGCTCAAACCACCTGGCTGAAGAGCTTGCGCTCGCGCGCGAAATCGGCGGCATTCATTTTGGCGCCACCCTCGGGCCTCAGTTTGAGCACCTCAATCTGCCCGCCGTGCGAGTTGATCAAGAGCCCGGACGCTGTCAGGCCGGCGATCTCCCCAGGCTTGCCGCGCACGCCGGCATGGCCATGCACCGGGTGTTTGCGGCAGTCGTACAGCCAGACGCGGGTCTCGCCGAGCACCGTCCAGGCGCCGGGCGCCGGGTTGCAGGCGCGGATCAGGTTGTAGACCTGGTCGACGTGGTTGGCCCAGTTGATGCGGGACTCTTCCTCGTGGTACCAGCCCTCGTAGCTGGCCTTTGATTCGTCTTGCGCCTGCTCCTGGTGCCGGCCCGCGATGACCAGATCGGCGGCCTCCAGCAGGGCCGCAACACCCATGGGAAACAGCTTGTTGAAGTACAGCTCGCCCAGGGTTTCGTCAGGCCCGATGGCGCAGGATTTCTGCAGTATCAGTGGCCCCTCGTCAAGTCCGTCGGTAGGCCGGAAGATGCTGATGCCGGTCTGGGTTTCACCCAGCGCAATCGGCCAGCTGATCGACGACGGTCCGCGGTGCCGGGGCAGCAGCGAAGGGTGAAACTGGATGGTGCCGCAGCGGGGAATGTTGACAAAGGCCTGAGGTGCAAATTGCACCACGTAAGCCATCACGCCGATGTCGGCGTTGAGGTCGTGCATGGCCTGTTCGGCATAACTGCTTTTGAGGCTGCTGAACTGGAACACCGGCAGGTGCAATGCCTGGGCCGCTACGCGCAGCGCATCGGGCTTGGCCCCGGCTTTCTCCGGCACGCAAAAGACGCCGACCACTTCGTCGCCACGCGCCAGAAAGGCCTCCAGCGTGGCTTTGCCAAATTCCTGCTGGCCGATGAATGCGATTTTCATGAATGAATACCAGGAGCAATGTGGACTGTTTTGGCCTGCCGCCGGGCCGCCCCAAGGCAAGGCCGCTCCCCCTCGGGGGGCAGCGTCGTACACGAAGTGACAAGCGTGGGGGCCATGTTTCAGCGAAACAGAAAGTATGCCGCGAGAATATAGAGCACCACGGCAAACACTTTTTTCAGTGGCCGGATGTCCATGCGGTGCGCGGTGCGGGCGCCCAGCGGTGCGGTGCACATGCTGGCCACCGAGACAACGATCAGGCCGGGCAGGTAGAGGTAACCGATGGAGCCTGGCGGCATCTGGGGCATGCCTTGACCGGCCCAGATATAACCCAGCGTGCCAGCCAGCGCGATCGGAAAACCCAGCGCCGCTGATGTCCCCACCGCATCGTGGATCTTCACGTTGCACCAGGTCATGAAGGGCACCGAGACAAAGGCGCCGCCGGCGCCCACCAGCGAGGACAACATGCCGATCACCCAGCCCATGCTGAAGGTGCCGAGGCGGCCCGGCAGCGTTCGGCTCGGTTTGGGCTTGCGGTCCAGAAACATCTGCGTGGCGGAGAACGCCACGAACACCGCAAACAGGACGCTGAGAACCTTGCCCGGCAGGGCCACCGCCAGTTGTGCCCCGACCAGTGAACCGAGCAGGATGCCGGGGGCCAGCAGGCGGACGATGGGCCACAACACGGCGCCGCGCCGGTGGTGCGCGCGCACCGACGACATCGAGGTAAAGCAGATGGTTGCCAGCGAAGTGGCCACGGCCATTTTTACGGTGTAGTCCGCCGGGTAGCCCTTGGCCGTCAGGATGAAGGTCATGAAGGGAACCATCAGCATGCCGCCGCCTATGCCCAGCAGGCCAGCCAGAAAGCCGGTGGCGCTGCCCAGCAGCAGGAGTTCGGCAATCAGTTGCGGTTCAAGAAACATTCAGGCCCGGGCCGGGCCCGAAAAGAGATCAAAAAAAGGTGTCTGCAAGTGCCACCGGACCGTCATCCTGAACCGGGGTTCAGGTGGGCGAGGGCAGTCAGGCTTCGGGTTCGTCTAACGCGAGACGATCACGCCTGCCTGACAATTTACCAAGCCCGTGCTCGTGGAGCATTGGTTCAAGGAAATATAAAGCCCGGTGCGCACCGCAGACGATCTTATTGTAGGCGCATGCGGCTGACAGTGCAGCCGGCGGCGGGATGTTTGGCGCCACACCGGGCGCCGGCAAAGGCCGCTTTAAAGCAGGCGGCCGTCCACGCCGAGCGCGCTGTCCAGGCGCTGCAGCAATGCCGCCAGTTGCGGCTGGCTGGAGGCGGCCTGTGCCGTCGCTGGTGAGTCCGGCCGGGCGCTGGCTGGAGCGGCTGCGGGCACGGTGTTGCGCGTGGCTTTCAGGGCGTTGGCTTCGAGCTCGGACAACTCGAATGCCAGGTTCAGCGCGGCCAGTACGGCGATGCGGTCGCGCGCCTTGATTTTTCCGGCGTCGCGGATCTTGCACATGGCGGCGTCGACTTTTTCCACCGCGTCGAGCAGGCGGACATCGCCACCTTCAGGGCAGCCGAGCAGGTAGCTCTGGCCCATGATCTGTACATCAAGCTGCTTCATGAGTCCGATCCGGCAGTGGTTCTGGCGCCAGCCGCGCCCAGGGACAGGGTCGACGAGGAGTCGGGCAGGCGCTCCAGCAGCGCATCAACCCGCGCGCGCGCGGCGCTGAGGCGGGAGCGCAGTGAGTCGCGCTCTTGCGTGAGCACATGAACCTGTTCGCCGAGCAGGGCGTTGGTGCGCTGCAATTCCTCGTAGCGCAGCAGGAGCCGCTCGACGCGTTCGGCAATCTGGTCGATGTGGGTTTGATTCGACATGGCCCTGTGATTGTAGGGTTTGCAAGGTTTTGGCGCGTAGAATCTCGCCTGTTGGTGCTCGCGGTGTGGTTCACACGCCGCAGTTCAACGGGAAGCAGGAGGGAGTTGTTGCCATGCGTTCAGGGTTTGCCCCGGTTCGCAAGCGCTGCGACTTTTAACCTGCGCTGCCCCCGCAACGGTAAAACGGACGAATGTTTTTCCCTGAAATTCAGCTTCAGGGTGCATTCAGCCCTCATCACAGCCACTGAGCGTTTGAACATGCGCTTGGGAAGGCGATGAGGACAGTTCCGTCAGCCCGGATACCGGCCAACAAGGTGGTTGCACGTCCGCAAGGGCTGCAGCCGTAACGCTCAATGCACTGGCGGGGAAGCTGGTGAGGGCTTATTTGTTGATTGTTCCATCATGAAAACCCGTGTTTTTTATGCGCGCCCTGCCGCGCTTTCGCTGGCCCTGGCCGCTGCTTTTCCTGCCTTCTCCCAGTCCCCCCCGCGATCAGACACCCAACTCGCAGAAACAGTGGTGACTGCCACCCGCACTGAATCGCGCGCGGATGCTGTCCTCGCCGACGTCACCGTGATCAGCCGGGAAGACATCGAGCGAGGCACCGGCCGCACACTCAGTGAAGTGATTGCCCGCCAGGCCGGCGTGCAGACCTCTTCCAACGGCGGGCTGGGCAAAACGTCCGCCCTGTTCATCCGCGGCACGGAAAACCGCCATGTGCTGTTCCTGATCGACGGCGTGCGTTACACCTCGGCGACGGCGGGCACGCCGCCACTGGACAATATTCCGCTGGAGAGCATTGAACGCATCGAAGTGCTCAAGGGGCCTGCGTCGGCGCTTTACGGCAGCGACGCGGTTGGCGGCGTGGTGCAAATCTTTACCCGCCGCGGCGCGCAGGGCTTCAATCCTTATGCCAGCGTGACACTGGGCAGCGAATCACGGCGCGAGGCCGCAGCGGGCCTGCGCGGCGGCAGCGGGGAGGTGTCCTATGCCCTGGGTGTGCAGACGCTGCGCGAAAAAGGGTTCTCTTCCACCAATCCGGCCGTCGGCACCAGCTTTAACCGGGACCGCGACGGGTTTTCGCAGGAAAGTATCAACGGCTCGCTTGACTGGCGTTTTGCGACCGGCTGGAAGGCCGATGCGAGCCTGCTGCACTCGGATGGGGTGAACTACTACGACAGCGGCGCCGGCGTGTTCAATACACGCGCCGATGTCCGCAGCAAGATCTACAGCCTGGGTGTCGAGGGCCGGCTGCTGAGCGCCTGGAAGTCGCGCGTGGCCTTCAGCCGCGCCGATGACTTGTCCACCAACTTCACGGGTACCCCCGCCACCGCTTTCAACACGCAGCAAGACCAGACGACCTGGCTCAATGAGATTGACACGCGGGCGGGCAAGGTGCTCGCGGGCCTGGAGCGCGTCGAGCAGCGCGTCAGCGGCACCACAACCTACACCGTGAACCGCCGCATCACCGACTCGGTGTTTGTCGGCCTGAACGGCGAGGCCGGCCGCCACAGCTGGCAGGCCAATCTGCGGCATGACGACGACTCGCAGTTTGGCGATGCCGACACCGGCCTGCTGGGCTACGGTTTCAAGCTCACCCCCAATCTGCGTGCGCATGCTTCCTACGGCACCTCCTTCAAGGCACCTTCATTCAACACGCTGTACTTTCCGGGCTTTGGCAACCCGACAACGCAGCCTGAACGCGGACGCAGCGCCGAAATCGGCGCAAGTTATGTCTGGGGCGACCAGGAGTTCAAGGTGGTGCGTTTCGAAAACCGTATCCGCGGCTTTATCACCAGCCGCCCGGTTGTGATCAATATTCCGCAAGCAAAAATCGAAGGCTGGACCCTGTCCTACAGCGGTCAAACCGGTCGCTGGTCCTACCGCACGGCGCTGGACCTGCTGGACGCGCGCAATGTGCTCAACAATCTCAAGCTGCCGCGCCGGGCCGACGAACAACTGACCGCCAGTGTGGACTATGGTGTTGGCGCCTGGAAGCTGGGCGCTTCCGCGCTGGCGGTGACGGAGCGGTTTGACGATGCGGCCAACCGGGTGCGCCTGGGCGGCTTTGTCACTGCCGACATCCATGCCGATTACGCGGTGGCCAAAGACTGGACGGTGCAGGCCCGCCTGAACAACGTAGGCGACAAGAGTTACCAGACCGCCAGCGGGTATAACCAGCAGGGCCGTGCCGCCTATGTGACGCTGCGCTGGCAACCGAAGTAAACCAAGGGCCCATGAGCGCATCCGCATCCTGTCCCGCCATCCTGGTCGCCGCACCTGCGTCGGGCCAGGGCAAGACCACGGTGGCCTGTGCGCTGGCGCGTCTGCACACGCGCCAGGGCCGGCGGGTGCGCGTGTTCAAGTGCGGGCCGGATTTTCTCGACCCGTACTGGCTGGCGCTGGCCAGCGGCGCGGCGGTGCACCAGCTCGATTTATGGATGACCGGCGAGGCCGACTGCGCGCAGCGCCTGCACGCTGCGGCGCGGGAAGCCGATCTGATCATTGTCGAAGGCGTGATGGGCCTGTTCGACGGCCAACCCAGTGCTGCTGACCTGGCGCAGCGCTTCGATTTGCCGTTGCTGACGGTGATTGACGCCAGCGCCATGGCCGGCACCTTTGGCGCACTGGCCTGGGGGCTGCAGACTTACCGCACAGGCCTGCGGTTTGCGGGTGTGCTGGCGAATCGGGTGGCGTCAAGCGGCCATGCGGCCATGCTGGAAGAGAGCCTGCGTGATGCCGCGCAGTGGCAGGGCGCGCTGATGCGCAGCGAAGCCTTCAGCCTGCCGGAGCGGCACCTGGGCCTGGTGATGTCCGCCGAGATGGATGACGCCATGGCCCGGCTCGATGCCGCTGCCGATGCGCTCGCGGGCACAAAGCTCGGCCAGATGGACGCGCATGCGCTGCAGGCCTGGGCGGTCAACTTTGCCGCGCCGGCTGATGCGGCGTCTGCAACGCCGGAGCTGCTGCAGGGCCTGACGATTGCCGTCGCGCGCGATGCAGCCTTCTGTTTTTTGTATGCCGCGAATCTCCACTGTTTGCAGGCCATGGGTGCCCGGCTGGTTTTTTTCTCGCCGCTGGCTGATGCTGCCTTGCCCGATTGCGACGCACTGTGGTTGCCCGGCGGCTACCCCGAGCTACATGCCGCGACCCTGGCAGCAAACGGCGCCAT